>CANGQQ010000031.1 GCA_947456025.1 Chitinophagaceae bacterium
AACGTACCTGTAATTTCCGTGAAACTGGTTCCACCATTGATGGTTTTGTACAATTTGCTGCGTATGGTTCCGGTAGTATTGGGCGTTGTTGAAATGTATACAATGTTGGCATTCGTTGGAGCCGGTGCAATGTACAAAATGGGTGTTCCGCTTACCGATACTCCACCATTCATATTGGTAAAAGTTGATCCTTCGTTGGTTGACCTTTTAAACAGAGCAGTACCGGCATAGATCGTTGCGGGGGCACTCAAAGGAATGACAAAAGGCGAATTGAAGCATGTAGGTGTAAAAGGACCGGTTAACGCAGCAAAACTGGTTGCACGATTGGTTGACTTCCGAACAGTAAGATCATACGATTCGATATAGCAAATATTGTCATTGGTTGGTTTAATCGCAGCATGGAAACCATCACCCAAATTGGGCACGCGCTTACAACCGGGTTGACCCATATAAATCAAACCTTCATTGTCCTGCATACCCATGAGCATGAAATTGGGATCCTGTCTTGAAATAGCTGCATTGGCATATATCTGAGCCGTTTGCAACCCACCGTTCAAGGTTTGAAAGGTAGTTCCGAAATCTCGTGTACGGAAGATACCTCCGTCGGTACACATGTAGATAGTACTGCTGCTAAAGGGTGAAATAATAATACGGTGAATATCTGCATGAACATAATTGGATGTTCCTTCATTTAAAGTACCAATCGTTGTATTATTAACATTCCATCCGCTCCAGCTCGAACGTACTGTGAAAGTTGAACCTCCGTTCGTCGAACTATGAAAATTCAGTTCACCCCAATAAACTCTGCTGGCATTTGTAGTAGAAACGGCTACATCGTGCGAATACCATCCCTGATTGGAGATGATGCTGCTGCTACCTGTACGCAAACCCGTCCAGGTTGCTCCATCATTTATTGAACGATACAATCCTTCAGGATCTGTTGTACGGGCCGGATCATTACCGATACTGGCAAATAATGTTGCCGGACTGGCAGGCGTTACAGCCAATCGTATTTTTCCGCTGATCGTAGTAGGCAAACCACTGGTCAATCTTGTAAAAGTAGGTGTACCCGCAGCATTTGCATTTACGGTTTTATAGATCCCCGATCCCGATGATCTGAAATTTCCGCAACTCGCGTACAATACAGATGGATTTCCGGGCTTGTAAACAAGGTCCATTGCCAAAGCAGGTACACCGGGAATTAATTGCCAGGTTGCGCCGGCATTCAGTGTTCTGTAAACACCATCAGTTGTAGCTGCATAAACAATGGAATTATTAGCGGAATCAATAACGATATCCGAAACCCCCTTCAAATTGGAATAGGAGAAATCAAGAGACTTCGACCAGGATACACCTCCATCGGTAGACTTGAGAATTCCAATGCCGTAAGAACCCCTGAACGTACGTACATGGCCCGCACCGGTTACACCACTGTTTAATGCTGTATTATTATAAACTTCACCGGTTCCAATATACAAGACATTGGGGTTGGTACGGGGAATTGCAATCGCGCTGATACTCAAAACAGGAAAGCCTGTAGGGACATATTGCCAGTTGATTCCATTCGCCGCTCCGTGTCCGCCATTCGTGGATCTCCACAATCCTCCACCCGCAGAACCGACCCATAAGGTATTGGAATCTGTTGGGTGAAACGCTAAACTCAATACACGTCCGGCAAAATTCTTGGGCGCCAGGTCCACCCAGGGGGCCGTCGCCAATGCCAGTGAATTTGCACCCAAACGGGACTTAATTGACATCTTACGCCCACGATCAAAACTTTTAGAGAAACCTGCTGCTTTTATTTCTGTTGCAGGATATGTACGCATATCGCCCCATAGATCCATAGAGCGCATGGCTCCGGGCACAGCCCCTTCTTTACCTTCGTGCTCCTCAGCTTCATTTTCAAAAAAAGAAACGTTTACGAGCGATAAAAAAGCTAATAAAACGGAAATGGGTAGGATTGAATTCAGGAGACCACCTGATTTTTGGACTTTCATGCAAATCGTTTTGGTAAATAAATAGGTTGTGAAATTACTAAAATTGCTTGCAAAAAAAATGCCGAAAAGGGCAATTTTAATCAAATCTGAAGATTTCCACTTAATTCCAACTGCAAATGCACCTATTACGAAAATCAGATATTGATCATCAAAACCATGGATTTAAGTCCGATTGCTTATTTTGAGTCCTGAAACAGCTTCAATACAATTCCGGGATTTCTATGTAAAAGAATCCCAATACGATAAGAAAAGCATAAAACAAGCGGATATGAATAAGACGAACAAGCAAGGAATCTCGCATGCCATTCTACTGATAACCATTATTTTAACATCCTTACTCGCCTGCCGCTCAACAAAACCGTTGTTGCGGGAAGGTGCACGATTTGATACGCTGTACCTGAACATGAACATGAAACAGGTACAGCCCTACGAATACCAGATGGCGCTCAATAAACGCTTGGAAAAGCTCATTCAAGTATACAACACCGAAGAACATCCGTTTAAATTGGCTATCGGTCATGGGAACACGCCCCATACCTGTTCCATCGATTTCCTTCGTGTAAAATTTGTCTCACGAAAACAAAGTCATATTGCTGCTGCAATTACAGCAACGGGCATTGCAACGGCATCCGCATTACTTCTTCTGAAATTTTTTATCCCGGTGGGATGGCTTTACATCCCGAATGCCAAAACAACAATTGAACCGCACTTTACAACGGACCTGACGCCAATCCGGAACTTCCACAAAGTAACGCTTGCCAGCTTGGGTATGTACCGAAAACAACAAAAGCAAATTGATCAGCAGAGTCTGAAAGTGGGACAATACATCCTCGCGATCGTTCAAAACATTGAAAATGCTTATAAAAAAGAATTAAATCACACAACAAAGGTCTCCCGATAACGAGAGACCTTTATTTTTTATTGAAAGGTTTACTTAACCCTTTTATTTTTTCCCGGTAACATATTGTTTGTAGGCCTCATCAATTGTCTCCAGTAATTGTTTGGCACTACGGTATTCGTATTCTTGTGAAGCACCCATTTGTCCGTCCGACAAGGACTCATAGTAGGCCATCTGCTGCTGACAATCTTTTTTCAACAACTCCAGAATTCGTTTTCCCAATACAGAGTCACCGGCCTGAAATGCGGTTACAGCAAAATAAAAACTCTTTTCATTGTGATCATTGCCATAACGGGATGCAAGTGCATACGGCAAGTTGGCTTCCTTCATGATCTGGTCGCAGCGGTGAATTACTTTTAACGCTTCTTCTTTTCGGTTACCCGCCAACAGATTCATGGCAAGCATGGTGTGTGCATTCCGAATGTTCACCATATGCCGACGGTTTTCCTCATCATAATAGACACCTTTCTTATCGGCACCTCCGTACTTGAATTTGTTCATCAATTTATCATACATCCAATCTGTATTGACCGTTCCCCTTACTCCGGGCACAGGCACAAGGCGAAGTGTTAATCCATCCTGACGGAGGTATTCATCAAATCCTATCTGCAATGGTTGCGTAAAATAAATTGGCCGTTTCCAGTTGTTGGCTGCTATGATATTTAGAATTGCAGCGTCGTTTTTAAACAAGTAACCTTTGCTTATTTCAAATTTCAGATCACCTACGCTACTATCTTTAGATGTGATGGTTCCATTTTGCAACAATTGATTCCGATCAACAGGTACAACCATTTTTCGAACAGGAAAATAATTCAGCAGCTCGCCGGTTTGTGAACGATACATCTTTGAAGGATCATCACTTCCAACCTGGTTTTTCATGATATCGTACAAGTTGTACCAGGCCGTATCGGATTCCGAAACCGGAATGTAATACACCACATTACGCTTGTCTCCTGCAATTTGTTCGGGTGTCCAGATCACATCAATGGGAGCACTTTCGTTGATTTTATACCGCATTTGATTGATATACCAATCGGTTCCCAACAAACTGGTGTTGATGACACGTATATCCGGACGAACCCCTTTCACTTCCTGTGCATACCAAAGCGGATACGTATCGTTATCACCTACCGTAAAGAGAATGGCATTGGGTGCACAACTTTCCAGATAATTGGTTGCAAGATCGAGGGCAATGGTTTTTTTACTGCGATCGTGGTCATCCCATTCCTCAGCGGCCATTAACACCGGAACAGCCAATAAACAGAGTAGTCCGGCAACGTACGATCCAGCGGCTCCTTTGATGATTTTTTCGAACCATTCTTTCACCTGAAAGAAACCCAGTCCAATCCAGATCGCAAACGCATAAAAGCTTCCTACATAAGCATAGTCACGCTCACGGGGTTGAGGTCCTGCCTGATTCAAATACAATACAATGGCCAAACCGGTAAAGAAAAACAACAAAGCTGCGATCAACCAGTCTTTGCGGTGTTTATAATATTGAAATGAAAAGCCCAAAACACCCAGAATCAAAGGAAGAAAATACAGTTTGTTATTGGCCTTGTTCTTTTTCAAACTTTCCGGCATCAGATCCTGATTACCCAGACGTATATTGTCGAGAAAAGAGATGCCCGAAATCCAGTTACCGTTCCTTTTTTCACCTACACCTTGAATATCGTTTTGCTTACCGGCAAAATTCCACATGAAATAGCGCCAGTACATAATATTCAGCTGATAACCGAAAAAGAATTTGATGTTATCCTGCATGTCCGGATCACGTTCATAGGTCTCCTTGCCGTTTTGCTTATCCTGATATTTACCGATACCCAGAAATTGTGCATAATAATCCGCATGTCCCTGATCATTGCTGGCATCCCATACACGTGGGAAAATCATGGTTTGTTCGGGAGGATAAACGGCTTCACGTTTTCTGCCCACAACTTCATATTTAGTTCCAACACGTTGATACACATCTCCCACTTCTTCATAATCTGCATCGGCAGTAAATACCTGTCCTTTGAGCAATGGAATATCACCATACTGTTCACGACTCAAATAACTCACAAGTGAAATCGGATTATTGACATCATTCATGTCAATTCCAGGATCGGCATTCGCACGAATCATGGTAGTGATGTACGTAGAATAACCGATCATCATGAAGGCGAAACTCCAAAGTCCCAAACGTAAAAAACGCCAGTGGTTTTGATGCGCCCAGCGCAGACCAGCCCATAAAGCAATTGCGAGAAGAATAAAAAAGAATATAAAGCCGGAAAAGAAGGGCAAATTGAAGGAATTCACAAACAAACGATCAAACCAACCTGCAATAGAAATGCTCCAGCGAATGACAATGGTTTGAACCAACCCTGTAATGATACACCCAATCAAAAATGCGATGATACCGCCTTTCCAGGTAGGAGTAAATCTTCTGAAATAATACACCATTACTATAGCCGGTATCGTGAGAAGGTTTAACAAATGGACCCCAATACTCAATCCCATCATAAAGAAAATCAAAATGATCCAACGCTCAGCGTGTGTACGCTTCAAGTCATTCTCTCCTGCTTTAGCATCTTCGTGTTCCCATTTTAAGATGGCCCAAAATACCAATGCGGTAAAGAAAGAGGACATTGCATATACCTCACCTTCCACGGCACTGTACCAGAATGAATCGCTGAACGTATAAGCCAAAGCGCCAATCACACCGGCTGCCATCACATTAAACACAGCAGTTCCGGACAGTTCTTCATTGTTTTTCTGTGCCAGACGACGACCGAAATGCGTAATGGTCCAGAACAGAAACATGATTGTAAACCCACTGGCAAGAGCCGACATTAAATTCACTCCTACCGCAGCATCGTTGGGTGTGAACAAGGTAAACAAACGACCCAACAATACGAATAATGGTGCTCCCGGCGGATGAGGAATCCCCAACTTGTATGCCGATGAAATAAATTCACCGCAATCCCACAAACTACCGGTTGGCTCCATCGTTAAAATGTAAACAGATGAAGCGATGATCGCCATCAACCAGCCAATCATGTTGTTCGCCTTTTGAAAATTCATATGTGTAAAGGTTTTGTTGAACCCGCTGTTACGGGCAGGCAAAAATAAGGAGTGCGAAGTAGAATCCACACATTTCCGGAGCATTTAACAGCTTGTTCTGCGCCGATTGTAAAAAGCTATTCAAAATAGACGCGAACTGTTTGATAGAACAGACGGCTTTGTGTATACTGACTGATACTTTTTTCGGTAAAGCCCTGTAATCCAAACAAGCCGGCCGCATTGCCTTTATTGATGGCAATTTCCAGATAGCCTGCTGCATTGAACAATGCAAGTTTTTCACCTTCCGGCACATCGGCATAGGTTTCGCTCAGTTGATCGATGACTTCATCCCGTTTAAATACAATTTTAAACCGACGGCCTTTTCGCTGCGATTCAAACTCTTCATGCGTAATATTGACAACTACATTTTCAAAGTGATCGATGTGCAGGATTTGTCCTTCCACATATTGATGTGTTGTAAGCGGCCGTAAAGGGTTGCGTACCTGAATTGACACACCGGGATCGCCGATCTCCTGCAATTTTTTTCCGGAATTGATAGCCCGAACGGCTTGTCCGAAAACTTCTGCACAATGTAAGGTATTCCTTGCCTTGGTCTTATTCATGGGTAACGCCACCACTTGGGAGGGCGCTTCTTCCAGGATCATTGTGATCAGTCCGTTATCGGCTAAACAAATGTATTGCTCCTGATGATGAACCATCAGCAAGTGTTCGGGTTGGTATTGAAAGAGGTTGACGAATAATAAATGAAACGTTCCGGGTGGAAATAATTTAATGGAACTACGTACAACATAAGATGACTGCGGATCATTGAATGGCTGCAAATCATGTGACAAATCGACCAATTGAAACGAAGGATCCAGATGCAGCAAGGTACCTTTAATTGCCCCAGTAAGGTAATCCTGGTAACCAATATCGGAAGTGAGGGTTAGTAATGGCATAGAATTCAAAAAAGATGCAACATGTTTTGCTAAACAACCTGAGTAACTTGAATTTATTGAACGAGCTTCCCGTTTTTGAAGAAGAACCGATAAGCCATCTGATCAACCCATCCGGGAAATAATTTGTTTAACCAAACCGTGCGTTTTCCGGTGAAGGTAAGCACAATGGTGCGTTTTCGCTTTTCAACAGCATTTAAAATGTGTTTGGCACAAGCTTCGGCAGACATCATGCGTTGTTCATCCATAGACGTTTCGCCATGCGCCTTTGCTTCGCTGTTCAATGCTGCATTGCGGATATTGGAAGTGGTAAAGCCCGGGCAAACCCACATTACATGAACACCACTGTTCAATAATTCGGTCCTCAAGGACTCCAGCCATCCTTGTACAGCAAACTTGGATGCCGAGTAGCCGCTTCGTCCCGGCAGACCACGATAACCGGCAATGGAAGAAACACCCACGACTGTTCCATTGCTTTTGAGAATGGAAGGCAATGCATATTTGGTACAATAAACCGTTCCCCAGAAATTGATATCCATTACTTTTCGGATGGTTTCCAAGTCCGTATCCTGAACCAGCGCACGCATAGAGATTCCTGCATTGTTAATGAGAACATCAATTCGCCCAAATGCCGCTTCGACCGATTCTATAAACCGCTTACAATCCTGTTCACTGCTCACATCTGCAACCAATGTATGCAAAGCACGACCTGCATAGGCCGTTTGCAACTGATACAATTTATCCTGATTACGTCCACAGGTTGCGACTTTGGCTCCCAGTTGCAAACACAGATCCACCAAGGCACGTCCAATACCATCGCTGCCTCCTGTGACGACTACTACCTTGTCTTTTAAAAAACTCATACCCGTTGTTAAGTAGGCAAATTTAAGCGTGCGACGCCCATTTAAATACACAGTCTCAAAAAGTTATAAAAAGTATTTTTTTGAAAAGTTTGGTTCAATATAAAATTGCCCTATTTTTGCACTCCCAAAATCAACGGGATGATTCCGTAGCTCAGTTGGTAGAGCAATACACTTTTAATGTATGGGCCCTGGGTTCGAGTCCCAGCGGGATCACAAAAGCCTTCGAAAGAAGGCTTTTGCTTTTTAGCGTTATTCTACATTAAAATACGTTTGCGCACAAGCAGGTGTTTAGCCAAGCCTCTGTTGTCCAAAAAGGAATCAAATCGAAAAAATAAGAGAAGAATCAGAATTGTAATGAAACTTATTCCGTAACAAAGTTTTGTTTCATTTTCTCGAGCAGGCGGGTTTCAATCATTTTTACGGCAAGCAGAATCATGTTTTTGAACGCTCTGGCCGTGGAGATACCATGACCTACAATAACCGGTTTATCTACACCCAGAATAGGAGTTCCACCATAGGTCTCAAAATTAAAGCGCTGGAAATAATCATCTTCATGCAACTGACGCGACTTGGCGATATCAAAAATTGATTCTCCCAACTTGAGAATCACATTGCCGGTAAACCCATCACACACCATAACATCCGCTTTGCCGGTGAGCAAATCACGACCTTCAATATTTCCAATGAAATGAATGAGCTTGTTTTCTTTCAGTAACTTATAGGCTGCCTGTGCAAGCAAATTGCCTTTGCCTTCTTCTTCACCAATGTTGATTAAACCAACTGTGGGCTGTTCAATTTCCAGAATATTTTGGGCGTAGATGCTTCCCAGAATGGCATTTTGTAAGAGATTTTCGGGCTTGCAATCGGCCTGCAAACCTACATCGAGGATCAAACCATAGCCTCCATGTGCTTTGGGCATTACCGTGGAAATGGTTGGACGCAATACCCCTTCAATAGCCTTGATTGAATAAAACACTCCTACCATCATCGCTCCCGTATTCCCTGCACTGATGAAGGCATCAATTTCGCCTTGTGCCAGCAATTGAAACCCGATACTCATGGAAGCTTGTGGCTTTTCACGCAAAGCACGGGTTGGATGCTCGTTCATATCAATCACATCCGGAGCATGAACCAGCGTTACATGATCGGGCAAAACCGGGTAGTGCTCACGGATAAGATGTTCCTTGCCGATCAATTTCAAACGGATACCGGGACGGGCGTCCTGTAAAAACAAATCTACGCCCTGCAGAGTCGCCTGCGGGGCGTAGTCGCCTCCCATCATGTCAATACCAATTGTCATGAGACGGGTTTCAGTATCGTAAACAATTAAGCTTTTGCAGGAGCCTTTTCAGCTACCACTTTTCCTTTGTAATACAGCTTACCTTCACTTACATGTGCACGATGACGTACATGCAGTTCTCCGGTTGTAGTGTCTTTGCTCAACGTTACCGTTTCTGCCTTATAATGCGTACGACGCTTTGCACTGCGTTGCTGAGAGTGTCTGCGTTTGGGATTTGGCATATCTTTCTATTTTAGTCGTTTCTAAATTTATCCAGATCTTTCCAGATCGATTTATTTTCATTGGCTCCCGGATTGAGTTTCTGCAGTCTTGCCAATACCTCTTTGTTGCATTGGGGACCACCTATTTCGGCATCGGCACACATTTTATGCATGGGGATGCTGAGATTGATGAACTCATAAATCCAGTTTTTGATGTAAAGATGACTTTCGGTTCGTGCGATGTAATACACATCGGGATTTTCCTCCTCGTCGTTCATTTTCTCCGGCTCGTCCGTCATCTTTACCAGTATTTCAAATTCGTCCCACAACTCCAAAGGCAAATCATTTCCGCATCGGTCACAGACCGCTTGAACGGTCCCTCCTACTTCAAATTTCAGCATCATGAAGCCGGAATTCTTTTCCAGCAGGAGTTTGATTTGGGCCTTGCAGTTTTTAAAATCCTGCGGTCCGAATTCTTCAAAGAACTGATCATCGATTTCATATCGAAATTCGTGAAGGCCGGGTTTCAACCCCACAAATGCTATTTCAAATTCCCGGCGGCTGCTCATACTGCTCTTTTTAAAGAGTTTGCAAAGGTAGATCAAAAACCTGTTCCTGCCAAACGAATTGAAGGTTTTCTTCCTGTTCCCGACGGTTGTTTCATGACAAACGCTCCGGATTGAAACCGTAAAGCCCATCCCCCAGCAACACATCCTCCTTTTTCCGAAGGTTGCAAACCTGATCTGCCTTAATTTTGGACTTGATGACCTATCGCAAACTGATCCGGATTTATTTAATTATCGCCTTGATTATCATGGCGTTGAGTATATTTTGGCTATCCGGATTTCACGACTGGATAGAACAACGATATGCTACCACTTTTTTCCCGGTTCTTGGTTCGGCACTTCGGTTTCTTTTTGGATGGATTCCGTTCAGTATAGGCGATCTGATGTATTCCACACTGGGAATTTTGTTTGTGTACCAACTGGGTTTGTTCCTGAAAGGCATTTTTCAAAAAGGAACGGTATGGCATCAAAAGCTGCAACCCCTTAACGGCGCTGTTCTGATCGTTTTGTTTGTGTATGTATACTTCTACCTGTTCTGGGGGCTCAACTACTACAGACGTGGGATTGAATTTCAACTGAAACTGGAACCTACCACTGCAACCCGCTCGGAGCTTTTATCTCTGAATGCGTTGCTGATATCCCGATTGAATGCAAGCAAACAGGTTTGTCTGCAAAACAATGACACCTTAATGACATCCGAGCGCATGTTTTCATCAGCACTTGAAGGTTATCATACTATGGAAGCAAAATTCTCTTTCATTCGCTACCGTTATGCTTCGCTGAAACCATCGCTTTTTGGAAAAATCGGAAACTATGTCGGTTTTCAGGGCTATTACAATCCTTTTACGGGTGAAGCACAAATTAATACCCGCATTCCAAATTTTGTACAACCATTTGTCACCTGCCACGAGATGGCGCATCAACTGGGATATGCGAGTGAAAGCGAAGCTAATTTTGTAGGATTTCTCGCAGCCATCCATTCCAAAGACAAACTGCTGCAGTATTCTTCCTATCTGGATATGTTTCTCTCATCCTGGAACAACTTACATGCTATCGACTCGGTTGCTGCAAAGGAACTAAGAAAAGAACTGCATGATGGCGTGAAAAGAGACCTTCGCACCTACAAAGAATTTGTTCTGCAACACCGTACTTTTTTACAAAACTGGACCAACGAACTCTATGATTATTATTTAAGGAAAAACCGTCAGCGAAAAGGCATCGGAAGCTACAATGAAGTGACCGGGTGGCTGATTGCTTACCACAAGAAATTTCATGTGCTTTGAATCCATGACTGAAGCCGTTAGTAAAACGTATTACACCGACTTGCGACAGTAATCAGAATTGATTTTTCCACATCATACTTTCAACGGGACGATTAGGCTGACCACTGTATTTGGCATTGGATTTTTGGTTGTATTTCACTTCGATCTCTCCTTCAACAGGGAAATAGATCAATTGTCCAATCGGCATCCCTTTATATACCTTAACGGGTTGCTTGACTGATATTTCCAACGTCCAGTTGCCGCAGAAACCCACATCCCCCTTTCCGGCCGTAGCATGAATATCAATTCCCAAACGACCGGTTGAAGATTTCCCTTCCAGAAACGGAACATGGGCATGCGTTTCGGTGTATTCCAATGTTACACCCAGATAGAAAACATGCGGGTACAAAACGATCCCCTCATCAGGTATTTCAAAATACTCGATTTGATTGTGCTTCTTAGCATCAATCATGTGATCCTTATAGGTAGCTAAAGTGCTTCCCAGATGTACATCGTATGAATTACTGCCTAAACATTTTCGATCATAAGGTTCCACTTTGATGGTTCCTTTTTCGATTTCTTCAAGTATGCGTTTATCAGAAAGTATCATGGTTATCTTTGTGTTTTGGAACGTGCTGCAATCTAATCTGTAAAATTATCAATTGTCGCTGGTTTATCAACATACTTTTAACAAGACTTCAAAAACAGGACTCTGGCACATTGAGGAATCCGAAGCTTTTTTTCGTACCCGTGTGCCGGCACCCGAACAAGTAACACATCCACACAAACGATTGCAGCATCTTGCAGGGCGTTATTTACTTCCCGCTTTATTTGAAGATTTTCCATTAAATGAAATCCTCATCGCTGATACCCGGAAGCCCTATCTGCCCGATGAACAGTATCACTTTTCCATTTCGCACTGCGGACATTATGCTGCAGCAATTGTCAGCTCCACGCATCGGGTTGGAATCGACATTGAGATCCCTACCCATAAAGTACTCCGCATCGCACACAAATTCCTCAACCAACGTGAAACAGAATTGATCAACCAAACCGGGAATACAGAAGAATTACTTCAAATGACAACACTTTTCTGGAGTTGCAAAGAAGCGTTGTTCAAATGGAACAGTGCCGCAGGAGTTGATTTTAGTGATCACCTACGCATTCATTGGGTTGAAGGAAGTTTGACGGAAGGCATCCTGCATTGCAGTATTCAGCAACCGGTATATACCGAGCTTGTCACGCATTACTGTTTTAGAAACGGATTAATGATGAGTTGGGTCTTAAGTTAATCCGAAGCATCAAACAATATTAACCTCGCGCTCCAACTCAATTCCAAATTTTTCCTTTACGCTTTGTACAATGGCTTCACTTAACCGAAATATTTCCATTCCTTGAGCATGACCATAATTCACCAGAACGAGAGCCTGCAAGGCATGACAACCCGCATCGCCTTTACGATAACCCTTCCAGGAAACACCTTCGGAAGGACCGCAATGCTCAATGAGCCAGCCCGCGGCAATTTTCATAGCCCCATTTTCTAATGGATATCCGGCAATAGATGGAAACTGCAACTTCAATTCTTGGAATTGTGCAGCGGAGACCTGTGGATTTTTAAAAAAACTTCCGGCATTCCCAATCTCTGCAGGATTGGGAAGTTTGGAAGATCGGATACGAATAACCGCATCAGAGATTGCGCGAATACTTAATGAGTCTACGCCCATCCGTTCCAGTTCCTGATTGATGGCCCCATAGGACGTATGAAAGACGGGATCTTTTCTTAATTTATAGGTTACATTTAAAATGACAAACTGGTTTTTCAGACCTTGCTTGAAAACACTTTCACGATAGCCGAACGCACAATCCCGGTTCGTGAACGTTACAACTTTTCGATCCTGAATGTGATACGCTTCCAGTTGTTCCATGACATCTTTAATCTCCACACCATAGGCGCCAATATTTTGCATAGGACTGGCACCTACATTTCCAGGTATCAAACTTAAATTTTCAAGTCCGCCCCAATTGTTGTTGACACAATGCATGACGACCTTATGCCAATTCTCGCCCGCACCCGCGCGGAGATAGACGAATTCAGCATCTTCCTTTACAACTTCAATTCCTTGCAACTCATTTTTCAGTACAAAACCATCGTAATCGTGAGTGAACAACAAATTACTGCCGCCACCAAGAATCAAACGCTTCGATGCAATATCCATCGAAAGCAATGCTTCTAATTCTTCGATCGAATGGAAACCTGCGAAATACCGTGCGTACACCTCCATCCCAAAAGTATGGAAGGGTTTTAATGAAAGATGCTGTTGTAACTGCATAGAAACGATTGCTGTTCAAAAACAAATGTAACAGCAATTCATCGGAAATAAGGTTTAAAATTCAACCACAAAACCAATCGTAGGAACTCTCGATCCGCTGTTATTGGATAATAAAACCGGGATAGCCTTTTCGCGTGTATTCGGCACACCGGGATCATTGAAGGCGCCCGGATTGTAAATGCTTCCGTCGGTAGTGGCATACGATCCGTCCGCATTTCGTCCCAGGGTAAATCCATCCTGTGTGGGGTTTTTACTGTTCAATGCATTCTGAATATCCAGGAACACATCGAGCGACCACTTTTTGAAATTCCATTTTTTATCCAGGCGGATATCTGTTGCATTGAAAGCTCTTAAACGCAACGTATTCAATCGGTCAAAATCCAACACAGCCTGATTGGTAAACGGATAATTGTTCAGGCTTGCCGTGATATCATAAGGCGTTGCCGGCGCATTGCCCTGGTACCTGAAACGAACACCCAGTTCCCAGTTTTTCTTGAATTTATACCCTCCCGTAAAGGACAATAAATGACGATTATCCCAGGCCGAAGGAATGAAGGTTTTCCCATCTGCTCCCGTAAACAAACTGTAATAAAACGTGTATGCAAGAATGCCGTAAAAATGTTTAGTGAGCCGTTGCTGCATCATCAATTCTACACCATATGCTTTTCCCTTTCCGGAGGCCGTCACTCTTTCATTTCCAAGCACACCAAAATCACCTCCTAAATTGGCCAGCGAAATCCCGTTTCGGAATGATACGGGATAGTTGCTGTATTTTTTATAGAACCCTTCGATGGTAATACGTGTTGCGGAAGCGGGAATCCATTCGAATCCGGTTACGAGATGATCGGAACGAATATAGTCCGTTGCCTTATTGACATAATCGTTATTCTCTTTAAAGCCCAGTACCGTATAGGGAGGAATTTTATAGTAACGCCCTGCAGACAAATTAAAATTCAGTTCTCTTGTAAGTGCATAGGCCAACGAAATGCGCGGAGAGATGGTCTTACCGATTTGCCGGCCCGCAGTCATGAATGTATTTCCATCGGCACGTAATCCGGCATTTAGGTTCAGGCGATTATCAAAAAATTTTCTGCCGGCTTGTACAAATAAACCATAACGTAAGAAACGAAAATGCGTGCCGTACTCGGTTACAAAACCGGTTCTGCGCTGAAAAGTACTGTTTTCATAATGAGATTCAATTGCAGACAGACCTGAATTAAATTGCCACTTGCCCAACGACTTGCTGTATTCAAACCGAAAACGGAGTTCCTCTTCCAGCGAGCGGTATTTGAGAATGCGCTTGCTTTCGTTACCTTCCTCGTTGTTTTCAAATTTGTCGAAGTTGTTGGTCAGCCGGTTGTGACTGAGAACCGTGAGCATATATCCTTTTTTCAACGTGTGGCGCCATGAAATGCCCATTGTATTGGTCCGTTGTGTATTGACAGGAATTTGATCGAGGATCGCCATCTGTTCTAAAGTTGGATTTTTAGGCGCTTTAAAGGTAAAATTGTCAATAGAGCCTATGCCAATCAAATTGATTTCATTTTTGGAGTTCAACTTGTGTGTGACCTTATATTGATAATCCCAGTAATCGGGTAAAAAAGGCAAATCAATCAACTGAAACAGCAACTGCAAATAGGACCGTCTGACAGATGCCATGAACGTAGTCTTACTGTCTTTTTTACCAAGTGGACCTTCGCCCGTTAAGGCCACTTCACTTGCACTCAACCGAAAATTACCCTGAAACTGTTGCGCATTACCGGTTCGTTGTTTGAATTGTAATACACCCGAAAGCGGATTGTCATAACGGGCGGGAAAAGCTGAAGTGTGCAAGGTTACTCCTTCAATGAAGGATACATTGAGCATGCCCACGGGACCACCCGCTGCTCCTTGAGTTGCAAAGTGATTTATGGTAGGAATTTCTACCCCATCCAGATAATATACGTTCTCATTGGGAGCTCCGCCGCGAATGATGATATCGTTTCGGAACCCTACAGAGCCGGAAACACCCGGTAAGGATTGTACTACTTTAGCAATATCAAAATTTGCTCCGGGATATTTTGCGATTTCATTGATTCCCAGTGTTTGTACAGAGTTCAAAACGCCAACCGGCTTGATGAAGCCTGCTTTGACCTCGATACCTGCCAGTTGTTTGTACTGCTCCTCCAATTCAAAATTTAGTTCAACAACATTACCCGAGGTAATGGTGATATCGAATTTGCGTTGTGTTTGGTAGCCGGTAGCCGTTACTTCAAATGAATAGGTTTGAGTAGGAAGCCCCGTAAAGCGATAAAATCCCAGACTGTCTGTTATGGTATTGAAATCCGTTCCGGGAATTTTTAGAGTCGCATTTTGAATGGGTGCCAAAGTGCGAACATCCCTAACCACTCCGTTTACAGCACCTGTATTTTGACACCACGTAGTCAAAGGCAAGAAAAAAAACAAATAGAAAAAAACGCGCTTCATAATGATAGTTTTCGCTGAATCGTTTATAAACAATCGATCGCCGCTTTTGTTGAGTCTGATGTACCAGCAAACGAAGATACACGCTTGTTAAGAATCGATTGATTCATTAATGGAACGAATACGTTGTGATCGTCAACTCAACAAAATCCTCTAAATTGCAATAACCCTTTACCATGCAACATTTATCAGCAGTCTTATTGGGCGCATCGGGCCTTGTTGGTTCACATGTGCTTGAACTACTTCTTCAGGAAGATCGGTTTTCAGTCGTACGCATTCTCGTGCGGAAACCACTTCCGGTTAACCATCCCAAACTGGAACAAATCATTGTTGACTTTAACGACTTTGAAGCTTACCGTAAAAGTATGGGGAGCGGAGATTGTATTTTTTGTTGTATTGGCACAACCAATTCCCGTGTAAAAGGAGATCGTCTGGTTTATCGTTCCATTGATTTTGACATCCCTGTAAATGCGGCACGTTTTGGTAAAGAAGCCGGTTTCCGGCAATTTCTATTGGTTTCAGCTATTGGAGCAAATCCATCTTCGCGCTTTTTTTATCCGCGCCTGAAAGGAGAGGTTGAATCGGTCATTGCCTCATTTCGATTCCCATGCTTTCATGTTTTTCGTCCTTCGTTTTTGCTTGGCAACAGAAAAGAACACCGAAGTGGTGAACGACTGGGTCAATGGATTGCCACGTTGCTGCATCCATTGCTACCACTTAAATACAGATCCATACATGCAAAACAAGTGGCAACGGCTATGTTGGTTGCTGCACTCAAACAACATGAAGGAATCCATCTGCATCACTACAAGGAAATGACACAGGCTAACTCCTGAATCGGATAGAGTTTCTTCATTTTTTCAGGTGCTTTACAGTATCCTATCCTTTTAAAGCAATACCCATTTTCAGTTGCAGAGTATTGGAAGTACCCATTGAATTTTTTCGTTTCCATCCGTCATAGGAAAGGCCAACTTGGATAACGCCCGAATGAATTCCGATGCCAATATCATAAATAAAACGTGTTTCTCTGGAAGCCATATTGGCATCTTTGAGAAATCCCATTCCTGCATTGGCGCTCAGGAACAAATCCTTGTAAGGGTAGATCCGAAGTCCGGCCTTGAACGGTATTAGGGTAATCTTTCCGTAGGGATTCGTATCTTTTTGTCTGTAAGCAACATATCCGGCTGTTCCTGTCAAGAGTATTTTTTTTCCTCCAAAACCCATCGTGGCGTCCAATCCGGTTGCGTAAGAGTAGCCTTGCTTGAAATCCCCGGAAGGGAACCCCAAAATTACATTGCCCCCAATAAACAGCTGCGCATCCTGAGCACCTGCAGACTCGGTTAAAAAGAGAACCACTAAAAGAATAGAAAGAATACATTTGTTTTGCTTCATAACACTGTTTCGTTTGAATGAAATTTTAAGTCTGAAATGAATTTTCGTAACTTTATGTGACAAATTAATGAATCAGATGCCGTTTGTCCCATACCCTCCGGCAGGTATTTTTAAGCTCAACCCAAAATATGTTATCGAAAAAAACTCAATACGCCTTTCGTGCGCTTTCGTATTTAGCGGGACAAAAAGGGAATGATCCTGTTTTGATTTCAGATATCGCAAAAAAGAAAAAGATTCCGCTCAAATTCCTTGAAAACATCCTGCTGGAATTGAAAAATGCCGGAATACTCGACAGCAAAAAAGGGAAAGGAGGCGGTTACTTTTTCAAGCAAAAACCCAAAGAAGTGAAGCTGGCCACCATCATGCGTTTGATCGAAGGTCCTATTGCGCTTCTCCCCTGCGTGAGTCTCAACTTTTATGAAAGATGTAAAAACTGTGATGAAAAACACTGCGGACTGCATGATGTTATGGAAACCGTTCGTGATGCCAATCTGAAAATTCTGGAAAGCAAAACAATTGCAGACATTGTCTGAGTATAAGACCATTTCCATTCTCATAACCGGAAGGGTACAAGGTGTTTTTTTCAGGAAATATACTGTTGAAAGCGCCTGCAAATTAGGCATTCATGGTTATGTTGAAAACCTTCCGGAACAACAAGTGCGGATTGTTGCAAGTGGCACAGAACATCAATTGAACCAACTGATTGAATGGTGTCACAGAGGCTCCCCCCTATCAAAAGTGTTGCACGTTTCTACACAACAAGTCCCTTATCAATCATTTTCTGATTTCACAATAAAAAGATAAGGCCTCCATTCGGAAGCCTTATACATATTGTTATTGAAAATCAGTTCAACTTTTTCTTGAGGTTTTCATCCAATGCATCAAGAAACTCTTCTGTGTACAAATAATGCTCCCCGTGATTCACTTTATTTCCATGAATACAAACGGCCAGATCTTTTGTCATTTTCCCGCTTTCCACGGTTTCAATACATACGGCTTCCAGTGCATTGGCAAAATCAATCAATTGCTGATTGCCATCCAGTTTACCGCGAAATGCCAGCCCGCGTGTCCATGCAAAAATAGAGGCGATCGGATTGGTTGAGGTAGGTTTCCCTTTTTGATGCTCACGATAGTGTCTGGTAACGGTTCCGTGAGCAGCTTCTGCTTCCATCGTTTTGCCGTCGGGAGTGATCAATACAGATGTCATCAAACCCAGAGATCCGAATCCCTGAGCGACTGTATCGCTTTGCACGTCCCCGTCGTAATTCTTACAAGCCCATACAAAATTACCGTTCCATTTTAAAGCACTGGCAACCATGTCATCGATCAGGCGGTGTTCATAAACGATACCCGCAGCATCAAAAGCAGCTTTAAACTCATTTTGATAGATCGCTTCAAAAATATCTTTAAAGCGACCATCGTATTTTTTGAGAATGGTATTTTTTGTTGAGAGATAAAGCGGCCATTTTTTGCTCAGTGCCATGTTAAAGCAGCTGCGTGCAAATCCTTTGATGCTCTCGTCTGTGTTATACATGCTCATGGCAACGCCATCCCCTTTGAAGTTAAACACTTCAAACACCTGAGGTTCTCCTCCGTCTTCCGGAGTGAACGTCATGGTCAGCTTTCCTTTTCCTTTGATCACGGTATCAGTTGCACGATATTGATCGCCAAACGCATGACGACCTACTATGATGGGGGCTGTCCAGTTGGTTACAAGACGTGGAATATTCTGGATTACGATCGGCTCACGGAATACTGTACCATCTAAAATATTGCGGATTGTTCCGTTGGGACTCTTCCACATTTGCTTCAGATTGAATTCTTTTACCCTTTGCTCATCAGGCGTAATCGTAGCGCACTTAATTCCAACTCCATATTCTTTGATGGCATTTGCAGCATCAATGGTTACCTGATCATTGGTTTCATCTCTGTATTCAATTCCAAGATCAAAATATTTAATCTTTACATCAACATAAGGAAGAATAAGTTTTTCCTTGATAAACTTCCAAATGATGCGAGTCATTTCATCACCGTCCAGTTCCACGACCGGATTGGCAACTTTAATTTTTTCTGCCATAGTATCTAAGTTTTTAAAAAATGATCAACTGTTCCGCTTCCGGAAGGCAGCAAATATAGGTTGGTATGCTGAAAATAAAAACGGTTCCCCTGAATTAGAGGTTCTTCAACATATCGGTCGTCATGCGCTCCAGATCGTATTCTTCTTTCCAGCCCCATTGGGAACGCGCTTCGCTATCATTTATACTTTGAGGCCAGCTCTCGGCAATCTGCTGACGGTAATCGGGCTTATAGTGTACCGTAAAATCCGGAATCTGTTTTTTGATTTCAGAAGCAATCTCTCCCGGAGAAAAACTCATTGCCGCCACATTGTAAGAGGTGCGTACTGCAATCTGATCTGAAGGAGCTTCCATCAGTTCAATTGTAGCACGTATTGCATCGGGCATGTACATCATTGGCAAATAAGTATCTTCTTTCAAAAAGCAATCATAATATTTTGATTCGAGGGCTTCATGAAAAATTTCAACTGCATAATCCGTCGTTCCGCCGCCGGGTGCCGATTTGTAGCTGATTAAACCGGGATAACGCAGGCTTCGGACGTCCACACCATAACGCTGGTAGTAATAATTACACCAAAATTCTCCGGCATATTTACTGATTCCATAAACCGTAGTGGGTTCAATGATGGTGTGCTGTGGACAATGAATTTTTGGACTGGTAGGACCAAAAACGGCAATTGAACTGGGCCAGTATACTTTGTGTAATTTTTCCTCCCGGGCAATATCCAGCACATTCAGCAAGGACGTCATATTGAGATTCCAGGCAAGATTGGGATTTTTTTCTCCTGTTGCTGAAAGAATTGCAGCCAGCAAATAGATCTGTGTTATATTTTGTCGGATGACCTGTACATGAAGCATTTCCTTATTCATTACATCAAGACTGACATAAGGACCGGTCCCCTCCAACAATGGATTTTGTTCGCGCAGATCCGAAGCAATCACGTTGGCATTCCCGTAAATCTTACGCAAAGCAAGCGTCAATTCAACACCTATTTGACCCGATGCACCAATCACCAGGATTTTTTCTTTAAGCATAGCAAGCAATTAGGCGACAAATGTCAAACTCCCCTGCTCAAATTCCAAATCCATGTTCTAAAAATTAACAACAGCAATAAAAAAGTCATTAAAATCAATTCATTCAGCAGTTGCTTTCCAATGCCTGAAAATACAATCTTCACGCAATGCTATTACCTTTGCCGCATGGAAACATATCTGAAAGAGCTTTTCAAGCATCAATCCTACGACGAAAACAATTTTTTTCTGATTGCCGGGCCTTGTGTCGTGGAAAGTGAGGAATTGTTGCATGAGGTCGCTGAAAAAGTAAGTACGGTCTGCCGCAAACTGGGGATCCCTTACATCTTCAAAGCCTCGTACCGAAAAGCCAATCGTACCAGCGGTTCTTCTTTCACCGGCTTAGGTGATACGATCGCTTTGCAGATGATAGATCAGATACGAAAAACATTCAATCTTCCTGCTACCACCGATATTCATGCACACGAAGAAGCGGCTATGGCTGCCCCGTTTACAGACATCCTTCAAATACCTGCTTTTTTATGCCGACAGAGCGATTTACTGGAAGCAGCGGCAGCAACCGGGAAAATTGTGAACATAAAAAAAGGACAGTTTCTGAGTGGTCCGTCCATGAAATTTGCGGTTGAAAAAATCCGGAATGCCGGAAACAATCAGGTGATGCTTACCGATAGAGGAAACACCTTTGGTTACCAGGATCTGATTGTTGACTACCGCAACATCCCCTGGATGAAAGAACACGGAACACCCGTGATCATGGATTGCACACATTCACTGCAACAACCCAATCAAACCAGTGGTGTAACCGGTGGAAATCCGCAACTGATCGGAACCATTGCAAAAGCTGCGATTGCCGCAGGTGCAGACGGACTGTTTATTGAAACACATCCGAATCCTTCTCAAGCGAAAAGCGACGGCGCCAACATGCTGCAATTAGATTTACTCGAAGACTTACTGACTCGGTTGGTGCGCCTGAGAAAAGCAATGCAATGAGTCGTTGTTTAACCATCAAATTTGACTGGGCAAAACTCCAAATTCCTTTTTGAAGGCCAGTG
>CANGQQ010000032.1 GCA_947456025.1 Chitinophagaceae bacterium
CTGGTAATGGGAATTCTGAATTGCACGCCCGATTCGTTTTATTCCGGAAGCAGAACTTCGCATACAACCGACCTGATTGAACGAGCCGGACAAATGATTCGGGACGGTGCTTCCATCCTTGATCTTGGCGGACAAAGTACACGACCCGGCAGTATCCGCCTATCGCAAGAAGAGGAACGTCTTCGTGTGATTCCGGCCATACAAGCCGTTCGACATGCATACCCTGAAGTTTTTATTTCCATTGATACCTTTTATGCATCCATCGCCAAAGAAGCGGTACTTGCAGGTGCAGATCTCGTGAACGATATCAGTTCCGGCGATCTGGACCCCGACATGCTTGCAACGGTGGGACAACTCAATGTCCCCTTCATTACCATGCACATGAAAGGAACGCCTGAAACGATGCAACAAAAAGCCCATTATGATTCTGTCGAACTGGAAGTAATGGACTATTTCCTCAAAAAAAAGTTTGAGTGTGAACAGGCCGGTATCAAAGATCTCATTATAGATCCGGGTTTTGGTTTTGGAAAAACACCCCAACACAATTTAAGGCTGTTACAACAACTCGAAATCTTTAAACAATTTAAATCACCGGTTTTGGTTGGACTCAGCCGCAAATCGACTATTTGCAGGATTCTGGATATTCAACCCGACGAGGCCCTCAATGGAACCACCGTTCTTAATACCGTTGCACTGTTAAAAGGAGCCCACATTCTGAGAGTCCATGATGTAAAGGAAGCAAAAGAAGCCATTCAGCTAACGGAAGCTCTCAAAAATGCATAAAAAAAGGAGACCCGAAAGCCTCCTTTTCAAGATCAAATGATTTCCGTTATTTTTTAGAAGTTGTATCTGCTACTGCCGGAGGAAATTCGGGAGATTTAGATTTTGGAGCATCTGTAATGTCCAGGATTTCTACCTCGAAAATCAGGTTTTCATACGGTTTGATTGCACCGCCCGCACCCTGCATTCCGTAGCCCAACATTGAAGGGATATAGAGTTTTGCTTTACCGCCTTTGGCAATTTGTTTCAACCCGTCTTCAAAGCCCTGAATACTGCCTCTTTGTCCTATTACTACTTTAAGGGGATCAATATGTCCGAAGGAAGAGTCCACATTGGAATCGAATTTTTTTCCATCAAAACTCATTCCGGTGTATTTAACCGAAACCTGTTTGCCGCTGTCGGCTTTAGGTCCTTCTCCCGGAGTAATGATTTCAACAAAAGTCCCCTGCTCTGTTTTAATGGCATTGATTCCTTTTGATTTGATGTACGTTTCAACTTCCTTAATTTCCTTTTCTTTTTCCAGTTTAATTTCATTGTCGAAATCAGCCTGTGCAGTAGCCATATCCGTGAACACTTTTTTCACACGAATGGAAATGGTAATCTTGTCGCCTTTTTTTAACCCCGGAGGCATTTGTCCCATTTGCATTTTAGCAATACTGTCGGCGCTTTGAACAATCACCACGCTGTCGCCTTCACGCAACAAAGGAAACACTTCAGAGATATCATAAGGTCTTCCTACACTGTCGATCATTGTAAAAGCAGGTATTTTGCCAAATGAGTTGTAGGATACAGAATCTTTCTGGGTCACCTTCACATCAAACTTTACAAAATTTCCGGGAGCCAGTTTGGGGCCTTTCCCTTCACTGATGATTTTGTAAAGCAAGCCGCTCTTGGTCTTTTTAAAAGATTCGCCACTGCATGCTGCCAATAGGATGATTGCAAATGCGCAATAAAAAAAGGATTGAATTGTCTTCATTGTTTGTATTGTTAAATTGATTGTAATTGATTTTTAAAAGCTGCAATTTCTTCCCGAAACTTTTTCAGATTCGCTTCCAGGCTCTCGTCGCTCTCACCTCCTGCTGCATTAAAATGTCCTCCTCCGTTAAAAAACCGGCGTGCAAAGGTATTGCAATCGAATGCTCCTTTACTTCGAAAACTCCATTTTCTTTTTTCGTCGCGGTCAATAATCAGTGCCGACAATTTGATGCCTTGAATCCCCAGCGGATAATTGACCAAACCCTCGGTATCACCCGTTTTGATCTGAAAACGCAGCAAGTCCTGTTTGGTCACCCACATCAATGCCATATTCAGTTCATAATTCACCTCTAAACGATTCGTTAATACATGACCGATGAATCGAAAACGATTTTCGAGAAAATTATCATAGACATGCTCGTGAATAATGGTATGCTGTAATCCCTTGCGTTTAAAATGAGCCACCATTTCATGAACCGTTGCAGTGGCTGTGGGGAAACGGAACGATCCCGTATCACCAATGATCCCGGCATACAGGCATTGCATAATGGCTTCATTGATCCGTTCTTCATATCCTCCCTGCATGATAAAGTCGTACACCATTTCGCAGGTGGAGCTCTTACTGGTATCGCTGATACCGTATGTAAAAGCCGTTGTTTCCGGTTCGCGATGATGGTCGATCAACACCTTCTCGCCCGGAGCTTTCTGAAGCAATTCTGCCATTCGTTTGGTTCGACTGAGCGTATTGAAATCCAAACAAAAGATCCAGTTTGCAGCAAAGAGAATCGATTCACATTTTTGCAGGTTGCGTTCAAAATCCAACACCCGATCACAACCGGGCATCCATTCAAGAAAAGCGGCCCAATTGGTGGGTGAAATTACCTGCACTTCATGACCCAGTTGAACCAAGAGATGATACAAGCCGAGTGAAGAACCCATCGCATCCGGATCAGGTTTCTGGTGCGTGGTAATGACTACTTTACCGGGCGTTGCTAATTTGCTGTAAATGGCGCTGATAGATTGCATACAAATGGCTGCAAAAGTAGGGGAAAACTGCCGTTGATGAATATTCTTCCCCTATTAGAGGCTTATCCCGGAGCGATGCAGACGCTCCGTTACTTAAATAGAAGAAGTCTGAACGGAAGACCTTACCTTTGCGCCGCAAAAAACAATATACGTTATATGAGTAATCGCACATTTACCATGATTAAGCCCGACGCCATGAAAAATGGTCATGCCGGCGCCATCCTGGACAAAATCATCAAAGCCGGATTCCGAGTTGTTGCATTAAAGCAAACGAAATTATCAGCTGAAAAAGCCGGAGAATTCTACGCCGTTCATAAAGAACGTCCTTTTTACGGTGAGTTGGTGGAATTCATGAGCAGCGGAGTAATTATTGCTGCCATTCTTGAAAAAGACAATGCCGTGGCCGACTTTCGCACGTTAATCGGAGCGACCGATCCCGCCAAGGCTGATGAAGGCACTATCCGTAAATTATTTGCCACATCGGTTGGTGAAAATGCGGTTCATGGAAGTGACAGCAATGAAAATGCTGCTATCGAAGGTTCTTTCTTCTTTAGTGGTCTCGAACAATATTAATAGCGCTTTTCATTTTGAACGAGTCGCCTCAATTACGGGGCGACTTTTTTTTATGACAACGATAAGTCCGTTTATTGAAACGTGTCATGATTCATCAAAAAGAATCCATCTATCTTAGTCCGGATGCTCAGTAAAATCAAACGTGTTTGGCGTAAAATAGGACCCGGATTCATCACCGGATCCAGCGACGACGACCCTTCCGGCATTGCAACCTATACCCAGGCTGGCGCTGCATTTGGACTTCATACGTTGTGGACAGCCTGGCTTTCCTTCCCTCTAATGGTTGCGATCCAGGAAATGTGCGCGAGAATTGGATTGGTGCAACAAAAAGGACTCACGAGCGTCATCAAGAAATATTACCCAAGATGGCTCTTGTATTTGATCATATTCATTTCCTTTCCTGCCATCACACTCAATATAGGCGCCAATATTGCAGCAATCGGAGCCGTAGGCAACATGCTGTTTCCGATCATACACCCCATGCTTTTTTCATTTGTTGTAATGATCCTACTGATGTGGTCCTTCATCAAATTTTCTTATCGAAAAATTGCGGGGATCCTGAAATGGCTTTGTCTGGTTTTATTACTCTATATCATTGTTCCCTTCCTGGTGAAACAAGATCTGCGAAATATATTACATCATACTTTTTTACCACACTTTGAATTCACAAAAGAATTCCTCTCCATGCTTGTAGCCATTCTAGGAACAACAATTTCACCTTATCTGTTTTTCTGGCAAGCCAATATGGAAGAAGAAGAAATGTTGCACCGGAAAGTCATTGTTGACAAACAAATTATTTCGGAGATGCAAACAGAAATCAAAGGAGGCATGTTCTATTCTGTTTTGATCATGTACTTCATTACACTCACTGCCGGAAGTGTATTGTATGCCAATGATCAAAGAAATATCGAGACCGTAGAACAAGCAGCAAAAGCATTGTTGCCGTTGAGTGGACACAATGCCTACCTCTTATTTAGTATCGGAATTATTGGTACCGGACTGTTGTCCATTCCTGTGCTTGCCGGATCATTGAGCTATATGATGGCAGAGACGTTTAACTGGTCTGATGGACTGGACAAAAAGTTTCATCAGGCCAAAGGGTTTTACATAACCATGATCATCTCTATTTTAATCGGCTTCTCTATAACGATTATAGGAATTGCACCGATCAAGGCATTGATTTTTACAGCCATGGTCTATGGACTGGTCTCTCCTGTTCTAATTGGCTTGATCCTTCACATTTGCAACAGCAAACAAATTATGGGATCTTATACCAATAATAAACAAACCAACTTTTGGGGAATTTTGTGTTTGATTATTATGCTAACCTCGGCCCTTTTGATGCTTTACCTATACTGAGGGGTAGTCGATCTACAAATCATACTATTAATTACAGATACCTAGTAAGATTAAAAAAGTAGATCGCATCCAATGTTTCAACATTAAACCCCTTGGTCTGGACTTTTTTGGGTTTTTTCCGTAAATTTAATCAAACCAATATCTGACAACCATGCAGAGACTACTACTATTTTCATCACTTTTGTTGACGTCTCAGGCTTTTGCACAAATTGACGGACCCAACAGCGGAACTACATTTACGATTTCAGCCATACCGGGCTCGAGTAATACATGGACCAATATTACCAATGCAGGTTCCAGTGACAATACCTATGCAACTTTTGGAAATATCACAGGAAGTGTAGGACGTTATACCGACTATTTAGTTGCAACCAACTTTGGATTCAACTTGCCGGCAGGCGCAACCATTACAGGCATACAGGCAGAGATCGAACGTGCTGACCCTAACGGCCGCACAGCCGATTACAGTATTCGTATCGTTAAAAACGGAACCATCGGCACAACGGAACAAGCCTTCAATGCCTCATACTCGATCAGCGACAACATTCAAACCTATGGTAACGGAGGCGACTCATGGGGTGAAAGCTGGACTGTAGCCGATATCAATTCCGCTAACTTTGGAATTGCCATTGCTGCAAAACGAAGTGTTGCGGGCGGATCAACTGCCGGCAGAGTGGATGACATCAGAATTTATGTTTTTTATTATACCGGCTCATTGCCGCTGAAATTGGTTTCGTTTCAGGCTACGGCACGTATGAATACCATCCAATTGAATTGGACAAGTTCGGCAGAAAGCAATATGAGTCACTTCGAAGTGGAACGCTCGGTTAACGGATTAAAATTTCAAACTATTGGTACAGTCTCCTGTCTCAACAACAATATGACCAACAATTATTCATATGTTGATGATAGTGCTGAAGGTAATCAGGTTTTTTACCGTTTGAAAATGGTGGACAAAGACGGACCAATCACGTACTCCGGTATTCTGGCCGTTCAATCTAAACAGAGCAGCACATATGAATTGTTTCCCAGTATTTGCAGCAACAACAGTCGGGTCTATTTTAAAAATCAAGAGAACCGCAACCTGAACATTCAATTCTTTAGTCCTTCCGGAATGCTGTTGGGCCAAACACAAACGCGATCGAACTCAGCAGAGATTGTCTTGACAACAGCGTACAAAGGACTTATCATCTACCGGATCGAAGACGCATCCATGCAATGGATACACTCCGGCAAACTGATGATCCAATAAATAGCTCGCTGAACAAATAAAAATGCCTTCCACAATGGAAGGCATTTTTATTTGTTCAGAAATTCTATTATTGAACATTTTCAATCACCATGGCACTGGCTCCACCGCCACCATTGCATATTCCGGCAGCACCATAGCGCGCATTGTTTGCTTTTAAAACATGAATTAATGTAACAATGATGCGTGCGCCACTACATCCAAGCGGATGACCTAATGAAACAGCACCGCCATGTACATTCACGGTAGCCGGATCCAATTTCATCCGACGGGTGTTTTCAATGCCTACAACACTGAATGCTTCGTTCAACTCCCAGTAGCTGATGTCTTCCATTTTAAGACCTGCTTTTTCAACCGCTTTAGGAACCGCTACAGAAGGCGTTGTGGTAAACCATTCGGGAGTCTGCTCTGCATCAGCATAAGACTTAATTTTTGCAATTGGTTTTAAACCTAACGCATCGGCTTTCTCTTTACTCATCAACAACAAAGCGGCTGCTCCGTCGTTCATTGTAGATGCATTGGCTGCTGTTACCGTACCCTCCTTCACAAAAGCAGGATTGAGTGTGGGAATCTTATCAAACTTTACGTTAAAAGGCTCTTCATCCTTGTCGAATACAACCGGACTGCCTTTGCGCTGTGGAATTTCTACCGGAACGATCTCGGCAGCAAACAAACCCTTTTCCCAGGCAGATTGACTGCGCTTGTAACTTTCAATCGCAAATGCATCCTGCTCTTCTCTGGATATCCCACAGGTAGATGCACACATTTCGGCTGCATTACCCATTGCTTTTCCATCGTATACATCCGTTAAACCATCTTTAGCCAAGCCATCAATAAGCGATGTATTTCCATATTTATTTCCCCAGCGAACAGAATCGGCGTAAAAAGGTACATTGCTCATGCTTTCCATTCCTCCCGCAATCACCACATCGGCGTCACCCAATAAAATACTTTGCGCTGCCTGTGCAATCGCTTTCATTCCACTTGCACAAACTTTATTTACCGTAGTACAGTTCACCTCATTCGGCAATCCGGCAAACTTAGCAGCCTGACGGGCAGGAGCTTGGCCTAAATTGGCCTGTATCACACTACCCATCAAAACATCGTTCACCACTTCGGGTTTCACACCTGCTTTTGAAAGCACACCCTTGATTGCAACCGCTCCCAATTGTGTTGCGGAAAGCGATTTCAAACTACCGCCAAAACTGCCCATTGGAGTACGTACGGCTGCAATAACATATACTTCTTTCATAAATTGAATTGATTTAAGGCGCGAAGATAACACTTGTTAGTTTAATTCCATCGAAAAATTCTTTCTCTCCTGCTCCTTTTTTTCAAATTCCTTGAATGAAACTTAAGCCGTAGAAGAATCACAAACTTCAGCATCGGTGTTTGCACACTACTTGTTCTTTTGAATGACACTTGTCACGATCCATATTGACACCCCTCATTCGTAAAAAAAAGAAAAAATGATTGTTTTGTAACAAAGCTTTGATTCTTCACAAATTTTTTAAACCTGATGAATTTTTCGTTTGACATCTGGAGTCTTCTTGCCGGAGCAGTTCTTTTTTTGATTGGAATTGGCTTTATGGAAGAGGCGACGAAATTGCTGGCCGGCAGACGATTCAAATTGTTTTTAAAAAAACAAACCACCAACAAAGTAAAAGCTATTTGCGGTGGTGCAGTTGCAACAGCGCTGATGCAAAGCAGTTCCGTCATTAACCTATTGATCCTTTCGCTTGTAGGTGCCGGCGTTCTCAAAATGAACAACGCGCTTGCCGTTATGCTTGGATCAAATGTTGGGACTACTTTTACCAGCTGGATCATTGCAACATTCGGATTCAAAATCGATATCGAATCCTTTGCCCTCCCCGTACTGGCCGTTGCAGGTTTGGCTTACTTTTTTTCAAAACCAAACAGTAACTGGTCGAATAGTTTTCGGTTTCTGATTGGCTTTTCTTTCCTGTTCGTTGGCCTGGGCTACATGAATAATGGAATGCTCGACTTCGTAAAAGCAACGAATCTTGCTGCCTTTTCAACGTATCCGGTTGTGTTTTTTTTGTTGGTGGGCCTGGTTCTAACGGCCTTGGTACAAGCCAGCAGTGTAACCATTGCCATCACGCTGAGTGCATTGTATGCAAAAGCGATCAACTTACCAATGGCAGCAGCTATTGTTTTGGGCGCAGAAATTGGAACAACTTTGAAATTAGCCATTGCATCCCTCAATGGATCTGCACCCAAAAAAAGAGTGGCACTTGGAAACATTCTCTTCAATAGCGTGACCGCCGTAATCATGCTTCTTTTTCTGAACCCTGTTTTGAACTTGATTACAGTTCAACTTCAATTGCGCGATCCTTTAATCGGACTTGTATTCTTTCAAAGTATGTTAAACATATTGGGCGTATTCCTGTTCTTTCCCTTTCTGAACCTTTTTGGCAACTTCCTTGAAAACAGATACCAAACGAATAAAGAAACCATCTACATCAACGACACAGACCCCGCCGATACAGCCAACGCATTGGAGGCACTCCACAAAGAAACCAATCATTTTATTGCGCAGGTAGGTCTCTTTTGCGTCCATGCATTTGACCCCGAAAACAAACATTTTTCAGTTGATGTCCAAGAAAACGTATTCGAAAAGAAATCGATAACAGATATGTATACCCATGTTAAACATCTCTATGGCAGTATCCATAGCTTTTGCATTCGTTTGACCAGCCAATCGATGTCACCCAATGACAGTGACCGTACTGCACAACTTATGAGTTCGCTCCGTAATGCCATGTATGCCGCAAAAAGCATGAAAGATGCGCTTACCGATATTGAGCAGCTTCGAAATTCTTCCAATGATGAAAAATTTGCCTTTTTCTTAAAATCCAAAACGAAGATCGAAGCCTATTATAAACAAGTTTTTCAACTGCTTAAAGAGTCCGATCAAAATAGAAGTTTTGAACTTTTATCCGAGTTGTATAAAAACATTCAGCAAGTGTACGCAGAAGAATTGAGTCATATTTACCACGATCACTTAAGCAGTCAATTGAATGAAATCGAAATTTCTACTTTATTAAATTTCAATCGGGAATTGATCTCCTCCCACAAATCAATGATTTTTTCTTTAAAAGATTTCTTGCTGACTCGCCAGCAGGCGCTTTATTTTGAAGAACAACCCGGATTTATCCGATGAAAGCGCATTTTATTGATATTGAATGTAGATTGGAATGGGATTGAGTTTTAATATTTCTTCGGGCTTCATTACCCGGCCACCCGTTACATGATCATTTTTATAGAATACTTTAAAACCGGCAAACTGAACGGGTTGTTGATAAATGAAGTACTGATACGTCCCTTTTTTCTTTGCAGGACTTCCAAAACCATCCATGTTGATCACGACCTGCACTTCCGGACAAAGTTTGATACGTTTGTAATTGGTCAGCATTTTCTGCGTAAACCGATGAATGACCAATATTTTGGGAGGCAACTGATTTTCAATGACGATTTGTTTTAAAAACCCGATTGCATAATTGATATCATCGGCATCGTAAGTACCAATTGAAGTTCCCGGTCGTTTTCCGCTCTTCATGGAAAATTCAGGATCAATTCCCAGATGTACTTCTGCTAATTTCAAATAGGGCTTCAATAAAGGTAATTCCGTTTGCAAATTGCTTAATCCCACTTGAACATCTAAAAACACAAGGCCTTTTAGTTCCTGTGCCCAATCGATCGCCTTGTTAATTTCCCGAGCTGGCATGCGTAATCGATAAGTTCCACTTTCGCCGGGATTTGATTGTGCGGTAACGGCAATGTAATGCAAAGCAGGAATAGCCGATATCAAGCTGTCGGCCTTTTCCCATTCCGATACTTGCTTATGTAATCTTGAAAGCATTTCGTCTTTTGGATATTGTCCGAGAATACCCATTCGGGAACTGTAAAAATTGCCATAAAACGCAATCACACGTTTAAAGGGCAAAACGGCCCCTGATTTTGGAACCGGATCCTGAACCGGCCACAAATGCTTCCGACTGGAACCGGCCAACAATTGAGTTTGCTTACGATATGCCAATGAATCCACTTCCGCACTTACAGGCACACTATCTTTCGTTGTACCTGCAACGCGGTTGATTGTTGATTGAACAAATGAATCCTCGCTGCGGTTGAAACAACCGATAAGGAATAGCAACATAAAATACAAGGAATGCGGTGTTATTGGGATGAATAGTAGCGGCATGGTATGCTATTTTCAATCCCACAAGTTAATCAGCAATTGAAACCCTTCGAAATGAAACCTGTTTGCAACCAAAATGATATCAGTCAGTTTCAAAAAAAAAGCGGAATTGTAATCAATCCCGCTTCTGTGACAATGTCGAATCTGTTTACGATGCTCTGTTCATCCAACCCAGAACAGCACCCGTAATCGTTGTTGACAACATGGAAAGTGCGACATCAGCAACCAATGCCTTTTTACCCCACAAATCCAGTTGTGCATAGAGCATACAATCAACTGTAACATTCATCAAAAATCCAAATACGGCACCGGTAATTGCACCGGCAATCAATCCCCTGCTATCCGATTTTTGAATGACATACGAAAGTAAAAGACCATAAAATAAATTCCCTGCGATCAATGCTTCCCAAACCATATCAGCTTCACTCCGGAACACACCGGTATGTTGCCTGCTATGATTTTGCATAAAATCCATGAACAAGACCCCAAACAAGAGCCATCCCAACAAAAACATCAGAATGCCTCCAGCAAGACCTCCTAAAAGAAATTTTTTTGTGTTCATAAACGTTGTTTTAATGTTGACTTCTAATTTAAACCATATTCTTTGTTTTTGCAATAATGAAAACTCGATGTAAACCCTAACCTAGTTTGCAAAAAACCGCAATGACCCGCTTGATTTTCCTGATTTCCATGGTTTTCCAACATTTTCATTACATTTACATCAAATCAGATACTATGAATCTTTTTGTAGCAGGTTTGCCCTATGACCTGGATGATGCAGAACTGGAAGAAATCTTTGAGAAATTCGGTCCTGTAAAATCAGCTAAAGTGGCCATTGACAGAGAAACCGGTAAAAGCCGGGGCTTTGGATTTGTAAACATGGAAAATGATGAAGATGGCAATCAAGCCATTGAATTGTTAAATGATATTTGCTTAGGCAGAAGTAAAAAACCCTTGGTTGTAAAAGCCGCAGAAGACAGACCCGGTGGTGGTGGTAATCGTGGCGGCGGTGGTGGAAACAGAGGCGGCGGTGGCGGATTTCAAAAGCGCTGGTAAGTCCTTCTACAAAACATTAATAAAAAACCGGTTCAATGAACCGGTTTTTTATTACAAAGAGGATTTCCTCAAGTTCTACTACAGATTCTAAGTATCTGAAGAGTACCGATTTTTATGAACCCACAAGCTCTTCTTTGGCGACTTTATTGTACTCGTCAGACAATTTTCGTTGCATCTCAAAAGGAACAGCTTCGAAATTGAAAAACTTCATACGAAACTTGGCCCGTCCTTGTGTAAAAGAACGAAGTGTGCTGCTGTAATCCTGCATTTCGGATAACGGCACTTTCGCCAACACTTTTGTAAAATGACTTTCTGTATCCATTCCTTCAACGATTGCCCTTCTCGTTTGCAAATCACTGATAACGGAACCGGTTACCTCATCGGGACAAAGCACCTCCACCTGATAAATGGGCTCCAACAGTTGCGGATCGGCCTGTTGAAAAGCCTGACGAAATGCTTGTAAGCCCGCAATCTTAAACGAAATATCATTACTGTCAACGGGATGCATTTTACCATCATAAACACAAACACGGATATCACGCACATAGGAACCCGTTAACGGTCCTACCTGCATCTTTTCCATGACGCCTTTAAGGATAGATGGAAGAAATCGAACATCAATTGCTCCACCCACAATACAATTGTAAAAAACCAATTTCCCACCCCACTCAAGATCGATGGTCTCGCGATTTCTCACATTCAAATCCTTGGGTTCGCTCATCCCCTCTTCCCAGGGCTCAATTCGTAAATAGACTTCTCCAAATTGACCGGAGCCTCCACTTTGCTTTTTATGTCTGTAATTTGCATCGGCCATTTTCCTGATGGTTTCCCGATAGGGAATCCGTGCCTTGGAAAATTTCACTTCAACTTTAAACAAATGCTCGATTTTCCATTTTGAAACAGCAAGATGCATATCGCCCTGGCAGTGAATCAGCGTTTGTTTCAGTTCGGGAGATACTTCCACTATAATCGTAGGATCTTCTTCCTTTAATTGATGTAATGCCAGAGACAATTTTTCTTCTTCCCCTTTCTTAATTGGCTCAATTGCCACTGTCATATTGGACGGAGGAAATTCAATGGGCGGCAATTCATAGTTCTTGCCCCGAACATGTAACGTATTGTTCGTATGCGTATTTTTTAATTTTAAGGTAGCGCCAATATCCCCTGCCGAAAGTTCGGTTACATTGATACGCTTGTTTCCTTCAATCAAATAGAGTTGATTTATTTTCTCCACTACACCGGTGGTTTCATTTTCCAGCTCCATACCGGATTTTATTGTACCGGAATACACCTTGAAATACGACAGATCACCTACATGAGGTTCGCTGACAGTTTTATAAATAAACATACAGGCCGGTCCGTTGGATTCACAAATCAATGATTCACCGGAGCGTGTTTTTTGAGGCGGCATTTCATTGGCGCTGGGACATACATTATCAATAAAACCCATGAGGCGACCGGGGCCCATATCCTTAGCTGCGGATAAGCAAAAAACCGGAAACAGATCGTGATGGATCAGCGATTTTTTTAACCCCTCTCGCATTTCGTCCTCATCCAGTTCGCCTTTTTCTAAGTAGTGCTCCATCAAGGTTTCATCATTTACAGCAACTGCTTCCACCAGTTCGCGATGCAACTGTTCGGCCTTCGCCTTTTCGGAAACCGGGATGTCCTTTTTTTCCGGCTTCCCACCCGTTTCCGGAAAAACATACATGCACATTTTTAAAACATCGATGATAGAATGAAAATCCGGGCCCTGTTGCAAAGGATACTGTGTCACAACAACATTGTTTCCAAAATGAGTCTTTGCTTCTGCGACCGTTTGATCAAAATCTGCGTTTTCATCATCCAATTTGTTTACGACCAAAACCATGGGTGTTTTAAACTTTTCGGTGTAATCCCAAATCAAGTCACTACCTACTTCAACCCCCATTGTACTATTGAGCACCATAACACCGGTATCTGCTACACGCAATGCAGAAATAACCTCTCCCGTAAAATCATCATATCCCGGAGTATCTAAAATATTGATTTTATATCCCTGCCATTTTGTGTGTAACAATTTTGAGAAAAGCGAATTCCCTCTTTCCTGTTCCAGTTCGTGATAATCTGAAACGGTGTTTTTTTCGGCGACGGATCCCCTTCGGGTGATCAATCCCGCTTCGAAGAGCATACATTCCGCTAATGTTGTCTTACCGGAACCGGCGTGGCCCAGCAAAACAATATTTTTTACATGTGAAGTATCAAAATCTGCCATAACATTTTGTTTTAAAGTTTAAAAATGTAAATCGATTCCTCTTAAGAAATCACTGGCAGTAAAAGGCAAAGGCAGGAGTAGAATCTAATGGATGGTTAGATCAGCAAATCTAAATGCGATTTGCAAAATAGGCAAATTCATCTTTTAAATCAGACATCGTTTCCCGAAGTGTTTGATAACGATCAGACAAACCTTCGTGATCTTCATGTGATCGGTCTGTATGCAACCCATTGGAAAGCCGACTATCATGCGAGAGTTTCTGCTCATGAATTTTCAATGCGTGATTCAAGTCGTGAATGTTTACAAGTTGAATGTAAAACTGATTGTGAAAATGTTCAACTTCCATTAAAACTTCCTGGTCAGTTACATTTTGTGCTACTTGTTGCAATTGTTCACGCAGTTGATTGAAATCGCTTCGGAAGGAACGCAGATTCGTGCGCCAGGAATCGCATTCCTTATGCATTTGTGCGGGGTCTGTAGAAACCATAAAAAGCAGTTTAGGTTAAGGTAAAAGAGTTAGAACCAAAGAGCTCTATAAATTTAAGCAGAATCTTTGAAGCATTAAAATTTTTGCAATCAAATTCCGGGTTTTTCGGTTTAAAAATTCCGCATTTAGGAAATACAGATTTCACACATTATCTTAGCAGCTATCAACTTCTTATGAAACGATTCATTTCGCTCATCGCATCATTTTTTTTCGCAATGGGTAGTCTGTTCTCCCAGGTGAAAGTCTCAGACAAAAAACCATTGCTCTCATACCATATTTCGTTTGCAGATTATCAATTCCCGAAAACACCTTTTAAAGGGAATGACTGGTATCTGCCCGGAAACAAGTCAATAGGATTTGGTTTTGAATATGTTCTTTCACTGAAAAAGCAAGTAGATTTTGCCGGTGGATTTACCGGAACCTTTGCCAATTTTCCGGTCAATTTTGTAAAGGATGACAGCATTGGTCAGGCCAAATTTAGCAGTCAGTTCGATGCACTTGTCCGTATTAAAGCATTGAAAAATTCTTCTGTCCTCAATCCATTTTTAGCTGCAGGATTTGGAATTGGTTCGTTTCCCGGGAAATGGGCCGCCTATGCACCCTTGGGAGGCGGATTATTGATTCGATTTAAAGAAGGTGCCTGGCTTACGCTTCAAGCACAATGGCGGCTTCATTTAACAGGGGGCATCAACAACGATTATTTAATTTACAACATAGGATTTGCCCAAACAACGGGTAGAAAAAAGAAAAAAACTGATGTGCCTGAAGAACCAACGCTTCCGATTCTGCCCGACAAGGATCAGGATGGTTTTGCAGATGATTTGGATGAATGTATGGATCTGGCAGGAAACGTGAAAGGTTGCCCTGATACAGATGGTGACGGCATTGCTGACAAAGACGACAAATGCCCCGACACGAAAGGAACACTTGGCGGATGCCCGGACAGAGACAATGATCTTATTGCGGATCAGGAAGATCAATGCCCCGATGAAAAAGGAACAGTCCGCGGATGTCCTGATACAGATAACGACGGCATTGCTGATCACGAAGACGCCTGCAAAGATGTAAGCGGACTCGCAAAATATAAAGGATGCCCCATACCCGATTCCGATCATGACGGATTCAATGATGAAGAAGATAAATGTCCGGATCTTTCAGGTGATTCTGCACATCAGGGCTGTCCGGAAGTTAAAGCTGAGATCAAGGAAAAGGTTTCATTTGCGGCTCAAAAAATATTGTTCCATTTTGCGAGTGATGTATTACTTGCATCATCATACAAGGCGTTGAATGAAGTAACCGCATTGTTGAAAGAACATCCCGAATTAAAACTACGTATCGAAGCCCATGCGGATACCAGAGGAACGAAAGAACGAAATAAAATGTGGAGTGAACGAAGGGCAAAAGCTGTTGCGGATTATTTCATCAAACAAGGTATCGATCCCAATCGTATCAGTTACGAAGGTTTTGGTGATGCCCAACCTGTTGCGGACAACAAAACCGAAAAAGGACGAAAACAGAACCGAAGAGTTGTCATGACGATGTCGTATTAATTTCATCCAAAGAGCCGGAAGTTTCCGGCTCTTTCTTTATCCCGAAAAAATCATACATGGTGCTTGAAACCAACCTCGAACAGCTCCAACTTTTTGCTGAAACCAAACGATCGGAAAACCTTTCCTTTCAAGCACACTTGCAAAATCTTGAAAGCAATCAAATTGACAACAGCGTCATGCAACTCAATGATTTCATCACGCCTCAAATTGATTGTACAAAATGCGGAAACTGCTGTCGTTCACTCATGATCAATGTATCTGAACAAGAAGCCAATCGGGTAGCAGAACACCTCAATCTCACAAGAATTGAATTTGATGAGCGCTATATCGAAAAAGGATATGGGAATGACATGATCTTAAACACCATTCCCTGTCATTTTTTAAGTGAATCGTCCTGCACCATTTATGCTAACCGGTTCAGCGGCTGCCGCGAATTTCCGGCCTTGCATATTCCCGGATTCACCAAACGACTGTTCACGATTTTTATGCATTATGAGCGTTGTCCGATTATCTACAATGTTGTCGAGCAATTGAAAGTCCTTGTGGCATTTGAATTTGAAAAAGAAAACTAAACTCATCTTACAAACATTTGTTTGTTCGGATTTATCCACTAATTTTTCACGCCTTTGAATGCTCCATCCGTAAAGCTGATTGCAGATGGGGTTACCTTTTTTCAAAAGAAGTATTAAACGGCAGAAGTGAATTTGCAATACTTAAACCAATTGCGCACTTCATATGAAATTCATTTTTTAGCAAGCACGTTTAAAACAGATCAAATGGTACAAAAAACCTACTACAAAACTAAAGACTACTGTAAAGTAAAATTTTCCTTTAAAGTTGAACATGCAGAAACGATCGAAATTCTTGGATTGAACAGCGACTGGAAAAATTCGATTGTTATGAACAAGAAAAAAGACGGCAGCTTTTCAACTGAAGTGAATCTTCCGAAAGATTCCAAACATGAATTTAAGTATTTGGTTAACACCAGTGAATGGGTCAACGAACCCGAAGCCGATGCAGTAGAACCCAACGCATTTGGCGGAAGCAACAGTGTAATCATTCTCTGATAAATTAGAAACACAATCTGTCAGCTCACTGCTTAAGTAGTGAATACCATTGCAGCAGATGGCTGGCAAGCTAAGGTATAAAATAAAAAAGCGGGCAACTTGTTAAAGTACCCGCTTTTTTTATTACCTCTAATGGCCTATTTCATCAATATAATTTTTTCTGTGTTTCCACCTGCATAAGTCACGATCAGCATATAACGCCCTCTTGACCAGTCTTGAGATGGGATTTTAATCGAATTCATCCCAACATTTTCGTTTTTGTAAACTAGTTGACCGGTCGCATTCAAAATGCGTAAACTTTGAATTTTCAAATGACTTGAAACATTAACATGTTCATCGACGGGATTGGGATAAACCGAAACATTCTTTCCAACCTTGTTAACCAAAACCACGATATTGGAAAAGGATTCATTACCGGCCTCATCTCTCATTTTCAAGCGATAATAATTTTTGCCCTTCAAAGGAGCTACGTCTAAATAGCGGTAGGTCTTGGGCTGTGTGCTGGTTCCGGCTCCGGGAACAGATCCTAACTCAAAGAATTTCTTACCATCCGAACTTCTTTCTACAATATAAGCATTGTGATTTTTTTCTGAAGCCGACGTCCAGTCTAATTGATTGTAGTCTTCTTTTGTTGTCCCGGAAAAATTCAACAAGGATACTTCCAGGATCGCAGGCAAAGGACCGGATACCCCTGTAACATAAAAGGGCGATTCAGCTCCCCCATTACCGTCAACTACCAAATAGAAGACCTCTCCAGCCTGTGCCGCAAAGCAATGTTGTTGATTTCTGGTAACTCCTGCTGTTGTACCGTATATCGCATTACCTCCCGAACGCGGACAAGAAGCGACCACCCAATTGGGATCGTTTCCGGCAAGTCTTGGATTTTGAGTACAAGCGTTGTTATCACCATCTGCATTGGCATCTTTTACCACTATCGATTGCAGACTGTTTTGTAAACCACTGACTGAAACACACAACACACCACCCGCCGTAGCCGTGAACCTAATCCACACATCATTATTGTTTGCATTATTCCAATCGCATGTCATCCCCCCAATGGTTCCAAAGGTATTGGTATTAGGACCACTCATGGAACCGGGCATTTGTGTACTACCTGTTTTTCCATTCGTTTGTGCACAAAGCGGTTGACCATTCCAAACAATCGGCGATGAGCAGTTGTCGCCATTGCTCAATTGATCAAGTATAGTTGGGTTTGCAAAAACTAAAGATGCAGAAGTAATACAGGGTGCATTAACCGTGCTTTCCCAAGCATAAATGGTCCATGTACCATTTGCATTTTGCGTATTGAAAACAGAACTCATTGTAGAAGCGGCATTGGCCCTGAAAACTCCAAAATGACCGGAAGAGCCCTTGTTCGTAGTCCAATCAGTTGCGTTGTTGGGCTCCAGCAAACAAGTCCCGTCTCTTAAAGCCACATTTACAATACCTGATGCATTTGAAGTTGCATTTGCACCATTGTAAATACGCATACAGGTTCCGGAAGGAGACTTGATATAGAGCATTACATCTCGAATATTTCCGCCACAACTTGCGTTAAAAGTGATATTTACCGATGCCAATGCATTGGTCGCACTCAAAACACCTACACCCGATACGGCAAATTGAATATTTGATTTATTACCTACGGTCGTACAATTGGAATAATTAGTTGAACCAACATCCAGATCAACACCAAGACCTGAAGATGCATTGACATAGACCTGCCCTGTACTACTGAATGAAAAACAATAAGAGCAAATGAATAAAAGTAGAAGTCTCTTCATCTAATAATTTTTACAAATGATAGTTAGCGTTATGATTCTTAAATTTACTACTAATTTTATTTTATGCGTTAAATTTCGTCAATAATCTACTAACAGATGTGAAGAATCGCTTTTTAAGAGTTTATCTAATTGATCTTAAGCGTTTTATCAACTGTCTTTTTACCACACATTTTTAGGACAGGTTTCCTGATTGTATTTGTTGCCCAGGATAAAACCCACGATCACTTCGTGTGTTCCGTTGCTCACCGTGTTCAACCGCGTGGTACTGTAGTCATACGAATACGATATCATCACCGTCTTCAAGGCCTGTACGCCTGCCATCGCTGCAAAGCCATACAACGACCGGTAACTCGCACCCGCCCAGAACAATTCACGGTACTGAAATTTCACATTCAAATCTGCCTGCAAGGGTACTGAGGATACATACTTCAACATCACAGACGGGATCATGTTGATGTCCTCCGTCAGCAAAAAACGGTAACCTGCCGTCGCAAAAATATGCGGCACCTTGCGGCCCGTTGTGCGACGAATCACATTCTGCGCAAACTCCACACGCTGCGGTACGATCTGATTGACCGACACACCCGCAAAGTAATCCGCTGAATACAACCAGACACCTGCATTCATATCAAAACGCGTTTTACCCAACTCCCCGCTCCCGCGTACCGCAGGATCTACCGGAGCGTCCACGCCAAAGTTCAACTTGTTTGTATTCAACGTCAACTTATTCACGCCAATTCCAAAGCCGGCCGATAAGTTGGTTCGCGCACTTAAACCCAAATGATACGCATACGTACCGTAGGCCGAAAAATTATTAAACGGTCCCGCCTTGTCGCTGATCACCTGCAAGCCAATCCCGTGATGCGGTGCTGATGCCTCATACTCCTCCCAGTAACGCTTACCCCGCGGATTCTCGCCCTGCACCTCAAAGGATGTTGCAGTCGTCTTGTAATCCTTCTTGCCAATTGGCGTATGAACCGTTAAATACGATGTAACAGGAGCATCCTGTAAACCCACCCACTGATGACGATGGCTGATCTTTAAATCCGTATAGTTCTCAATACCACTCAACGCAGGATTCAAAACGTAATTGTTCAATATATACTGTGTATAATGAGGCTTTTGTTGGGCATTTGTACTGTTTAAAGCAAGTAAGCCAATGCTAAACAAAGAGCATCTTTTCAGAAAATTTCGATTCAATTTCATCTGTTTAAAATTCAATTTATACTTAACCTCTTCGTTATTAAACACCAACCTTCCGGAAGCATTTTTATTATCTTACAATTGAGATCACTCCTGCCAACGGTTTTGCCGTATTGTTTATGCGGATAACATAATAATATGGACCGATTGGAACAGGATTCCCGTTTTGGGTTCCATCCCAGGCGTTGCTGCTGCTATAGCCAATACGTTCAAACAAACGTGCCCCATAGCGATTGAACACTTCGACCACGCAATCGGGATACTGCTCGATGTACTTGATGATCCAACGATCGTTCACCCCATCGCCGTTCGGACTAAACACATTCGGGATCACCAGCGGTTTCAAGATCGTTACCAACACCTCATCGCTCGACTCGCAATTATCTCCCGATGTCACCGTAAGCGTGTACAACGTCGTCTGTGCAGGAGAGGCCGTCGGTGTCGCTACCGTCGTACTGCTCAATCCCTGCGGTGGCGTCCATAAAATATTCACATTGTTACCCGTAGCAACTCCATTCAATACCACGCGCTCGCCCGCAAAAATCTGCTTGTCCAAGCCCGCCTTCGCTACAGGAAGCGGATTCACACGCAC
>CANGQQ010000033.1 GCA_947456025.1 Chitinophagaceae bacterium
CCGGTTCCTGGAGGGCCAACCAACAAAGCGCCTTTGGGAATTTTTCCTCCCAGCGCTGTATATTTTTTCGGATTCTTCAAAAAATCAACAATTTCCATCACTTCCACCTTCGCCTCATCGAGTCCGGCTACATCTGCAAACGTTACATTGACTTTAGTGCCTTTTTCAAAAAGTTGTGCACGGGATTTGCCTATATTGAAGATGCCGCCTCCGCCACCGGGTCCACCAGCACCGGAATTCATCTTCCGCATCAACAAAACCCATAATCCGATCAAAACCAAAACCGGAAGGAGCAAACTAATAAGCGGACTCAACCAGCTTTCTTCATCTGTTGCGTCGGAAACAGGACGGCTAACAGTAGGGTTCGCTTTGAAGAAATCTTCCATCTGCTCATCAAAATTCCGCACATCGGTCACTTTGAATTGAAAATGCGGTCCTGTTTTTGGGTCAACCCGCATCCGGCTATCCGATACCTGTTTTTTGATATAGGGATCTGTAAAAGCCTGTTCTTTCAGCGTAACACGAACCACCCCTTTGTTTTTGACGACCAGATAGTTTTGAACATATCCTTTGCGTAACATGCTGTCAATGAACGCCTCCCTGGATGTCGAAAGGGCGTCGGGTGTAAACCCTCTGAAAAGTTGAAAACCGATCAATACAACAGCAATCAATGCATAAATCCAATAAATGTTAAAGCGGACTGCTTTTCGTGGATCCTTTCTATCACCACCATTATCCATGTTATTACCCTGATTCAGACTCATTGTTTATGTTTTTCCCTTTTGAGGTTTAGTGTTAATTACAAATGATTGATAAAATAGTTCCTTTTACGTGTGTTCTGTCAAAACAGCATCACTCCACATTTCCTCCAATCGGTAAAACTTCCTCATATCGGGATGAAAAATATGCACTACAACGTTTACATAATCAACCAATACCCACTGCGCCGCATGGGCACCTTCCCTTCTGTATGGAACTTCTGAACACAATTGCTTAACCTGATATTCCACATGGTCTGCAATGGCCTTAATTTGAGTGGAACTGGATGCCTGACAGACAATAAAAAAATCAGTAACGGCTTCCGGAATTTTTCGCAAATCCAAGCTGATGATTTCTTCCCCTTTTTTTTCCTGAATGGCATTCAGGATGGTTTTAAACAATTTGCTATTTCGGTTAATGCGGGTAATTGTCTTTTTAGATGGATTGCTGGTGGCTGACAGGGATCTCGTACTCAAACGCCTTTGTGTTTAATGAATAATAATTTTTATCGCTCCGAATAGGAGTTTTTCTGTTTTACTTTGTTCAAAAATAAACAAACTTCAGAAACCTTGCCGATTAAAAAAAATACACCGCTCCGGATCGAATTGGAAACGACCGACAGTACCAACAATTATGCCATGCAACTGATTCATGAAGGAGTGGCACAACACGGCACTGTAATAGTGGCTCATCATCAACAATCGGGGAAAGGTCAGCGCGGCAAAAACTGGGAAAGCCCGCCGGGCGAAAGTCTGAGCTATTCACTTCTGTTACAACCTCATTTTTTGAAACCGGGACAGGGTTTTCAATTGCAGGCCATGGTTGCAGTAATGACCCATAGCGTGTTAACAAACCATATTGGCGAAGAATGTACCATAAAGTGGCCCAACGACCTTTACTGGCGTGACAGAAAGGCAGGAGGTATACTAATTGAAAACATTTTGCAGGGCGGAGTTTGGAATTGGTCGGTCATTGGAATAGGAATCAATCTGAACCAACCTGCTTTCCCGGCATTTCTACCCAATCCGGTATCGTTACGCCAAATTACCGGCAAGCGATTTTCGGTAACGGACCTCGCAGATGAACTAACTCAATATCTTGAAAATGGATTCCGGCAGCTGCAAGAAAACGGCTTTCACGAACTTTTTAACCGATACAATGAAATTTTATACAAAAAAAATGAAGCCGTAACCTTGCTGTACGAGCAACGCAGAATGCAAGTTGTTCTTAATGGAGTCAATGAACAAGGGCAGCTGTTAGCCGGCGAAAACGATCTGATGCAGTTTGATTTTGGAACCGTAACCTGGTTGTTATGATTTTACAGGAATTATAACGTTTGCATCGATTTACATACACGGCTCCGCTTTTACCTTTGCAAAAAATCGAAATCCTCAAACACCAACACTAAACCGAACTACATGACAAAGATTGCAGTTGCCAAAGGAGACGGAATCGGACCCGAAATCATGGATGCCGTTCTGGGCCTATTTGAAAAAGCAGAAGTCCCATTAACCTATGAGGTTGTTGAAATGGGCAAGTGGGTTTTTGACAAAGGGTTCTCAAATGGCATGACCCCTGAAGCACAGCAAACCATTGAGCATCTGGGTATTCTTTTTAAAGGTCCGATGGAAACGCCCAAAGGCAAAGGAGTGAAAAGCGTCAATGTTACAGCCCGTAAGACCTGGAACACCTATGCCAATAAAAGAACCTTCCAAACCCTGCATGGCGTTGATACTGTTTTCAGCAAAGCGGGCATTCCGATTGACATCACCATTGTTCGAGAAAACATTGAGGATACGTACGGCGGGATCGAACACATGCTCACCCAAGATGTAGCCTTAAGCCGCCGTTTCATTACACGTCCCGGAAGTATGCAGGTCATCAAATATGCGTTTGAAATGGCCCGAAAAAAAGGAGCGAAACGAATTACCTGTGGCCACAAGGCCAATATTATGAAAATTACAGACGGTCTCTTTCTTGAAGTGTTTTATGAGATCGCCAAAGATTATCCCGAATTGAAAGCGGATGATGTTATCGTTGACGACCTGTGTATGAAACTGGTGAGTCAGCCCAACTTGTTTGATGTGGTTGTACTTACCAATTTGCAAGGCGATATTGTAAGCGACTTGTGTGCAGGACTCGTTGGCGGACTTGGATTTGCGCCCAGTGCCAATATCGGTGATCACATTTCGATTTTTGAAGCAGTACATGGAACCGCACCGGATATCGCAGGAAAGAACATGGCCAACCCAACCGCATTGCTGCTAAGTGGCCTGAGCATGTTACGGCATCTTGGACTGATGCAAAAGGCTGCGATGATTGAAAATGCATTGCTGTACACACTGGAAAGTGGAAAACGCACCGGTGATTTCGGCGACAAAACCCGTCCTGCCCTCAATACCACTGAATTTACTGAAGCCATTATTCAAAATTTTGGCAAAGTGCCCGGTCACAATCCGCGCCCCGATCTTCCGGATCAAACAGTAACTCCCACCGTGTTCAAACTGGACAAGAATCCATTGATCATGACAAAGGAAATGCAGGATGAAATCATTATCGGTGTCGATTTGTTTATTGAAAGCTTCGAACAACCTCGCGAGGTTGCAGAAAAACTATTACAACACAGCGGCGATCTCTTTAAATTAATCACAATCAGTAACCGGGGCACTCAGGTATGGCCCAAAGGAAGTGTGTTCACCAATTTGGTAAATCAATACCGCTGCCGTTTTGAGAGCGTAGGCGAAGTTGCCGTCACACAGATTGATATACTGGAGCTCTACAAACGTGTTATTCAGGACTTTAAAGTTTGCTCCACAGAATTATTGAACGTATGGGGCGATAAAAAAGCGTACAGTTTAGCACAGGGACAATAATTCGGTTGATATTAAGTAATAAGGCGAAACTCAAATCCGAGTTTCGCTTTCTTTTTGCCTTGCCTCTAATTCAAACGGATTGCCAGAATACCCATATCGGATACTATACCAGATGTATAAGAAAAGAAAGGGTATGATTCCATGTTGACGGTATTGTTGCACATGAGCTAACTCATGAAGCAGCCATCGCCGATTGGACAAGAAACTTCCTTTTGTTGTGTTATGTAAATGAATTGTATGGCCAAGAACCATTGCTACACGTTGTACGTTTAGTTTTTTGGCGGCCAGCAGCGCAAGGAACGAGCGCTCTTTGATCTTGATGGTGAAACCTGAGGCCATTGAGGTGAAATTACACTCAATTCACGAACATCAATAAGAGTTCACACTTAAATTTCAAACTCAGGTTTCCTTTTTAAACACTGTTCCATTGTTCAATAGTACATTCAGTGTTCCAATACCTGTTAAGAACCAAGCAGCGAAGATTTTGAAATCGCAACTATAAGAGAACCACATTCCAAATCCAATGAAGAATCAAAAACCTGCGAAACACATCCAACCTGCAAAACACAAAATTTTAAAGCCCCGCAAACCGGGGCTTTTTTAGTTCCATAAATCCAGAATTTCTTCGGAATGTTCTTTTGAATTTGGCTTTGTTATAATGTGATCGATGATTCCTTTCTCATTGATCAAAAAAGTCGTTCGAACAAGTCCGTCAAATTTCTTGCCCATAAATTGCTTAGGTCCCCAAACATCATAGGCCTTGATGATAGCAAGTGACTCATCCGATATCATGCGGAAGGGTAAATTGTATTTTGTTTCGAATTTTTTATGTCGGTCAACACTATCCCCACTAACACCAACGACCTCAATGCCTGCTTTTCTTAAGGCAGCAAAATGATCACGCAAATTACAAGCCTGAACAGTACAGGTAGGCGTATCATCTTTGGGATAGAAATAGACCATGAGCTTTTTCCCCTTGTAATCTGTCAGACTTATTTTGTTTCCGTCCTGATCCACACCCTTAAACAACGGTGCTTTATCGCCGGGCTTGAGAGCTGGAGTATGATTTTGAAACGGCTTGGATGTTTTCGTCTTTGGTAGCGCTTTTTGATTTTGAGCGTCGTCTTTTTTTGTTGCCTTTTTGGTTGTTGCCATAAATAATCTGCTAATTGAAAAAGATTAACATACCACGCAGGGAATTGTTCTAACGCCGGCTAAAATGAATCGTTTTCTCCGTTTGATTTCCGGCAACATCTTCAACCGTCAACCGTAAGGTATGTGTTCCGGGTGCACAATGCGCATCCATCGTATAAACGAATGTAGTTCCGCGTTGTACGAACCGAAGCCAGTTGCCGTCCAGTTCGGCACGAAAGTTTTTTATTTTTTTCCAATTATCCGAAACGGAGCAAACAATGCGGCTGCCGGAACCAAGAACACTCCCATTGCTAACACCCGAAACAGCAATGACAGGTGGCGTAAGATCTGCTTCCAGCCAAAACTCCCCGAATTCACGAAACCTCGCTTCAAACCAGCCTTTTAAAAATTTCGTTTGAGATACATCCAGCTTGCCGCGTGCGGCCTTGACCATGATGATTTTGTGCTCCAATCCCGCAGGGACCTCCTGACTGGGCCGAACACGAATCGAAATTGAATCATGAACAGGAATCGCCGGTGTATGCAATACATGAACTTTTGAATAAGCCCCTGCCTTTGTCTTTGCGCTATAGAGAAACCGGATTGCATCATACAAGCTCAATGTACTCGTCATCAGTTGTACATCCTCCCGTTCAAATACATTGATTTGATTGGGAAGCATATAACGACTGTCAGATTGTATACCGGAAGCCGGATTTGTATGTCCCGAATAGCGGATACTGAAGTTTATTTTTGAACTGTTTCCATGCGCATCCTTTACAACAACCGTTATGTTGTGCAACTCCGTATCCTTTAAAACAACAAACCCATTTTCGCTCCAGTTTTTGTAAATACCCAATCGATCCCCCGGCAAAGGTGTTAAATGTTGGTAATAGGGTCCTCCGGTTGTCTTGATTCTATAATCGGCATGGGCATTTAAATACCTCGTTTTCTTGTAAGAGATATTGTCAATTTGAAATCCGCTAACGGGCTTGTCATCTAAATAGACTACGGTCTCGAAGATTCCGTTTGTATTGGGCACACCGGTAATTCTGTCAATGGCAAACAAAGCAAAGCTGATGCGGTTACTGTTCACCGTTACTATTGACCCCGGAATGGTGTAAGCGCCGGCTTTTCGCTGCAATGCATAGGTTTGAGGCACTTGCTCGTAGGTGCTGCGGTTGCGGTCGTAGATTGCCAGACGGTGAAGATCGGGAGGCGTTACATCATACACATTAAAATCGAACAGCAGCGGGTTCAAGCATGATTCGTCTGCCGTACGACGCAATTCAAAATGCAGATGTGGCCCTTGTGATCCGCCTGTATTTCCGCTATATCCAATAAACTGACCCTTCCGTACAGGAAACAAATGCGGCGGTGGCTCAAGTTCAATTTTCCAGGATTCGGCCTGATACTGCTGCTCGATGACCCATTGTTGCAATTCGGGGTAAAAATCATTCAGATGGGCGTACAAACTGGTGTAGCCATTGGGGTGATAGAGGTAAATCGCATTTCCAAAACCTCCTGCCTCAATTTTGATTTTACCCACATAGCCGTCGGCGACAGCTACCTGTGGAATATTTTCACGTTGTTGGGTAGCCAAATCCAGTCCCATATGAAAATGGTTGGGGCGCATTTCGCCAAAGTTTGCATTCAACTTAATGGGGATATTCTGAGGATTCCTGAAATAGCCCTGCGGATAGGTATGGGGGGCGAACAACTGCGCAGTGGCCGATAGGGAAAAGCCCAAAAACAAGATCCAATGGAATAAATACTTGAACATCCGGCAAAATTAAAGCTTCACGTGAATACCCGCCAGAATTACAAACGCTTGTGCGATTTTAGTCGATCAAAGCAGAAATGCGATTGACGGAACCGAGGAATAGGAGAATATGAAAAAACATCTTCCAAATCTCGTTCAATCCAATATTTTTGCAGGCAAATTTCAACTATGCCAAAAGACAATTCCATAAAGTCGGTTTTGATTGTAGGAAGTGGTCCCATTGTGATCGGACAAGCTTGCGAATTTGATTATTCGGGCTCACAGGCAGCACGCAGCTTGCGTGAAGAAGGCATAAAGGTGATTCTGATTAACAGCAATCCGGCTACCATCATGACCGATCCGATGATGGCCGATAAAGTCTACCTGCTACCACTCACTGTGGAAAGTATCGAACAGATTCTGGAAGAACATACAGCGAACGGCACACCCATTGATGCGGTGCTGCCAACGATGGGTGGACAAACGGCCCTGAATCTGTGTAAAGAAGTGGACGAACTCGGAATCTGGGAAAAATACAATGTACGTTTAATTGGTGTTGATATTAAAGCGATTGATACGGCAGAAGACCGTGAGAAGTTTCGTCAATTGATGATCAAAATCGGTGTACCGGTAGCTCCTTCACGTACCGCAAACTCTTTATTGGAAGGGAAAGAATTTGCCCAGGAATTTGGAATCCCACTTGTGATTCGACCTTCTTTTACGTTGGGTGGAACCGGAGGCGGAATCGTCTTTCATAAAGATGAACTGGATGCGGCGCTGGATCGTGGCTTAAAAGCGAGTCCCATTCACGAAGTGCTGGTAGAAAAAGCATTGCTCGGGTGGAAAGAATATGAACTGGAATTGCTTCGGGATAAAAACGACAATGTGGTCATCATCTGTACGGTTGAAAATTTTGACCCGATGGGCGTCCATACCGGAGACAGCATTACCGTTGCACCGGCAATGACATTGAGTGATACAGCCTTTCAGCAAATGCGGAATATGGCCATCAAAATGATGCGGAATCTGGGAAATTTTGCCGGCGGATGCAATGTTCAATTTGCAATTAACCCCGCTACAGAAGACATCATTACCATTGAAATCAATCCGCGTGTAAGTCGCTCCTCTGCATTGGCCAGTAAAGCAACCGGTTACCCTATTGCAAAAATTGCCGCAAAACTGGCAATCGGTTATACATTAGATGAACTGAAGAATCAAATCACCAAAACCACTTCGGCTTATTTTGAACCGGCGCTGGATTATGTGATCGTCAAAATACCCCGTTGGAACTTTGACAAATTTAAAGGTGCCGATGATCGTTTAGGATTGCAAATGAAGAGTGTAGGTGAAGTCATGGCAATCGGCAGAAGTTTCACCGAAGCGGTTCAAAAAGCTTGTCAGAGCTTGGAAAACAATGCAGTTGGACTGGGTTATTACGGCCAAAGCGTAAAACATGCGGAAGAATTGATCGAATACATCAAAGTGCCGAAATGGGACCGGATTTTCAGAATCAAAGATGCACTGATGGCCGGAGTAAGTGTGAAAACAATTGTAGAAGCGACCGGCATTGATCGCTGGTTCATCTATCAGATCCAGGATATTGTTACTGTTGAAAAAGAATTGTCCAAGCACAACATGAACTCGTTGCCCGAGGACCTGCTGAGGGAAGCGAAAAAAATGGGATTTGGCGATGAGCAAATTTGCCGGATCATGAAAGAAGATGCATCAGAAGAAGTTTTGTACGAAAAAAGAAAGGCCTGGGGCATCACTCGTGTCTATAAAATGGTAGATACCTGCAGTGCCGAATTTGAGGCCAAAACGCCCTATTACTACAGCACATTTGAATAACTCTTAATTGCACAACTTCGAAAAAGCGCACCAAAAAAGGTGCGCTTTTTTACTTATAAGTGTTTGTCTGCGATTTTGATTTTCCCAAAAATTGCTGCCGTTTTTTTTAACGCAGACCCTACCTTTGCACCGCAATGGCAAATACTGTAATATACAACGAATCAATCCCCTCCAACCGTAAAAAGATCATTGTTTTAGGTAGCGGCCCTAACCGCATCGGACAAGGTATCGAATTTGATTACTGCTGCGTTCATGGTTTGCTGGCCATTAAAGAAAGTGGCTTTGAAGCCATTATGGTCAACTGCAATCCCGAAACGGTGAGTACCGATTTCGACATGGCCGATAAACTTTACTTCGAACCGGTTAACTGGGAACATTTATGGGAAATCATTGAACTCGAACAGCCCTATGGCGTTATTGTTCAATTGGGTGGACAAACCGCGTTGAAGCTATCGAAACGTTTGAACGAAAAAGGGATACGCATCATCGGAACATCTTTTGACAATATGGACATCGCCGAAGACCGAGGCCGCTTCAGTGACTTATTAAAAGAGTTGGGTATCCCATACCCTAAATACGGAACCGCCTATACTACTGATGATGCGATTGAAGTAGCAAAAGAAGTTGGATATCCGGTACTGGTTCGTCCAAGTTATGTATTAGGCGGTCAACGGATGCGTATTGTAATCAACGACGACGAGTTGGAAAAAGCCGTATTGAGTTTGATTAAACATTTACCCGGCAATAAAATCCTGATCGATCATTTTCTCGATCGTTGTCAGGAAGCGGAGATCGATGCCATCTATGACGGAGAAAATTTCCATGTCATGGGCGTGATGGAACATATTGAACCGGCAGGCATTCATAGTGGCGACAGTCATGCAGTATTGCCTGAATTCAATCTTACACCCCTGGTAGTTGCAACCATGGAAGAATATGCAAAACGCATCGCACAAAAATTAAACATCATAGGTCTGATCAATATTCAGTTTGCAATTAAAGATGGCAAGGTGTATGTTATTGAAGCCAACCCAAGAGCTTCCCGTACAACGCCGTTCATTGCAAAAGCCTATCAGATCCCGTACCTGAATGTCGCTACCAAAGTCATGTTGGGCGTGAATAAACTCACCGACTTTACATTTGAGAAAAAGCTCACAGGATACGCTATCAAAGAACCCGTTTTCAGCTTCAGCAAATTCCCGAATGTGAACAAGGAATTGGGACCTGAAATGAAAAGTACCGGAGAAGCCATTCGTTTTATCAAAGACTTACGTGATCCGTATTTCCGTCAGTTGTATAAAGACAGAAGCATGTATCTGAGTAAATAAAGTTTTGCACTTTTTCCAAAGCAGGCATCAATAATTGATGCCTGCTTTTTTTATTTCAGACCGCCAACTATTACACGAAAGGTGTTATAAGCGCAGCATCAAATGTTCCTATCTTTTCGTGGCGAATCAACACCTATGATCTACATCTGGAAAGAAGCCCCTTTTCTGCGCATTCTGGCGCCTTTCATAATTGGCATTCTGTGTGGTTGGTATGGCTCCATTCCAATTAGTTTCGGAATTGTACTTTTTCTTTTAACTGTCTTTTGCCTATTGGCTCTGATACGCAAAAAAGACAAACACCACCATTACAGAGGATGGATGACAGGCGTCTGTTTTTTTATGCTTTTTTTTAGTGTAGGTACCCTATCCGGCAAAATAAGGTTGATTTCAAACCATCCTGACTGGATTGGGAGCAAAATTCAATCAGGCATGGCCGTTGAATTGATTGTACAGGAACCGCTTAGTGAAAAACAGAACGTTTATAAAACACTTGCAAAAGCTGTTACAATCTATACCCCGAAACCGGTTACTGCCAATGGATTGATGTGGCTATACTTTAATAAAAAGAATGGAAGACCTAAAATAGGCTACGGCACACGCCTGATCGTAAACCAGCCCCTGCAACCGATCCGTGGAAGTGGCAACCCGGGCAGTTTCAATTATCAGCAATATGCCCTTTTCAAAGGAATAACCCATCAGGTATTTATACAACCCAATCGCTACCTGATTCTTGACACAACTTCCGGAAACCGATTTTCGGCATTGTTATTCAACACACAGGAAGCTGTTCTTCGAATCATTCGTCAGTACATTAAAGGAACAAATGAAGTAGCTGTTGCAGAAGCTCTGCTTATTGGTTATCGCAATGACTTGGACCGCGACCTCATACAAGCTTACAGCAATACCGGCGTGGTGCATGTTATAGCTATCAGCGGCATGCATCTTGGTTTGCTTTACATCGTACTATTGTTTATCACAAAACCTTTGTCGCATTCAAATAAAGGGAAGTGGATTCGTTTTATCGGTATTACAACGTTTCTTTGGTTTTTCAGTTTCCTCACAGGAGGTGGCGCTTCTGTACTCAGGGCCGCCTTGATGTTTACTTGTATGAGCGGGGGATCGGTTCTGGGCAAAAGCAGTTCTGTTTACAACAGTCTGGCCATTTCAGCCTTTTTCTTGTTATTGGTGCATCCGTATTATCTCTGGGATGTAGGATTCCAGTTGTCTTATGCAGCCGTGCTGAGTATCGTAATTTTTATGAAGCCCATCCACAATTTAATGCTGTGTAAAAACCAATGGATTGATAAGATATGGCAACTCAATGTCGTAACAATTGCAGCCCAGATCCTGACACTGCCGTTATGCATTTACCACTTTCATCAGATTCCCAATTTGTTTTTAATCACCAATTTCATTGCAGTTCCACTCAGCAGTATCATTTTGTTTGGAGAACTGGCTCTATTTGCCGTTGCCTGGCACACAGAAATCGCTTTGGCAGCGGGATCTTTACTTTCTGTTCTGCTCAAATGCATGAACCAGATGATTGTTTTCATGGATCAACTCCCCTTTGCCGTAACGGATGGTATCCGGCACAACGCATTACAATCGATATCCATTTATTTGATGCTTCTTTTTTGCAGCATCTGGCTGCGTTTTAAAAAACCCGGGATGCTCATTCCCGCCCTCGTCAGCTTGATTCTATTTTTAAGTCTGAAAACCATTCAGGAATACCAATGGCAGAAGCAACAAAAACTGATCGTTTACAACATTTCCGGACAGAGGGCAATCGAATTGATTCAAGGTCGCAACGTTTTGTTTCTTGGCGACACAAGCGAACATGTCACTAAGGCTATGATGGATTTCCACTTAAAACCTGCTCACATAGAACTGGGACTCTGTGATAGCCCTTTACAAACCGACAATCCTTCAAGCCATTACAGGATTGGAAACAAAAGCGTAACCGTTCTTAACCATGCTATTCCATCCACAAACAGTATAAAGAAAATCGAGACCGATGTCCTGATCGTTACCGGCAATCCCACACTATCAGTCCAAGGATTACTGAAATCATTCAACGTGCATCATTTGGTTTTCGATAACACCAATTCTCCCCGGAAAATAAAAAAATGGAAAGCGGAATGTGCTCAACTACAGCTCTCCTGCAGCTCAACAGCCGAAGAGGGCGCCTTTGTGATGAATTGGTAGAACCTTACCTTTGCAGCGCTTTCGAAAAAACAGCCTCTTAACACGAATGTCACTTGAACTTTCTTGATTCATTTTTAGTGGCAGGAGTGCTTTGCGGCGTCCAAAATCAACTATTTATGAAGAAAATTCAATCAGCGCTTATTTCGGTCTTTTACAAAGATGGGCTCGACTCATTGGTTCAGCTTTTACATGAGCAAAAAGTAACGATCTATTCAACCGGAGGCACACAACAGTTTATTGAACAACTGGGGATACCCGTTATACCGGTTGAACAACTAACCGGATACCCCTCCATTTTGGGAGGAAGAGTTAAAACATTACACCCATCAGTTTTTGGAGGCATACTGGGAAAGCGCGAAGACGCAACCCATGTACAAGAAATGCAGCAATACCAAATTCCTGAAATGGATCTTGTGATTGTTGACCTCTATCCGTTCGAAGAGACGGTTGCATCTACAACAGATGAAAAACTGATCATTGAAAAGATCGATATAGGCGGTCCATCCATGATCAGGGCTGCAGCTAAAAATCACAAAGATGTTGTGGTTCTTGCTGCTAAAAAAGAATACGCTGTTTTAGAATCCTTGTTGCGCGAACAAGAGGGTGCTACCAGTTATGAACAACGCCGCAGCTTCGCGATCAAAGCATTCGATGTTTGCACTGCATACGACACCGCTATCTCTAATTATTTCCACCAGTCTGCAGTAGAAACACCTTACAACAAAGAAGAAAAAATTCTTCGTTACGGCGAAAATCCACATCAAACGGCACGCTATTACGGCAATCTCAATGAATTGTTTGATCAACTTAACGGGAAGGAACTTTCCTATAACAACTTAGTTGATGTGGATGCCGCAGTGCAATTGATCCGAGAATTCAACGCTACAACTTTTGCGATCATCAAGCATACCAATGTTTGCGGTGTAGCACAACGCAATAGCGTAAAAGAAAGCTGGGATGCAGCACTGGCAGGTGATCCGGAAAGTGCCTTTGGGGGCGTTCTGGTATCTAACGGAACAATCGACAAGGAAACAGCAGATGCTATCAACGAAATCTTTTTTGAAGTTTTGATTGCTCCCGCATATTCCGAAGAGGCCTTAAACACACTGAAGTCGAAGAAAAACCGAATTTTATTGCAGTTAAAACAAGTACCCAACGTTACCGTACAATACAAATCTTTACTCAATGGCGTATTGGTACAGGGTATCGATGAAGGGAACTATACAGAATGGAAAGAAAGTGGAGGACGCAACTGCTCGGAAACGGAGAAAACCGATCTTGAATTTGCCAATTTGATTTGCAAGCACTTGAAATCAAATGCAATTGCATTGGTCAAGAATAAACAATTGGTTGGAAAAGGTTGTGGTCAAACCAGCCGTATCGACTCGCTACGCCAGTCAATCGAAAAAGCAAAACAATTTCAATTTGACTTACAAGGAGCTGTAATGGCCAGCGATGCCTTTTTCCCTTTTAATGACTGTGTACAATTAGGTCATCAGGCGGGTATTACTGCATTCATTCAGCCTGGTGGTTCAATCCGTGATAACGACTCGGTAGAATACTGCAAAAACAATGACCTCGCCATGGTGATAACCGGTTTGCGTCATTTTAAACATTAATCGCTTACATCTGTTTGTAAACGGCGAAGAAAGCAGAGCAACTATGGTACCACTTTCTTCGCCGTTTTCGTTTGCATCGCGGCAGAAGTCTACAAAAGCGCGCATGTAATTGAGTAACTTAGTACAACGCATGATCAAATCCCGTTAACGGAATGCCCGGAACTGAGCCACATAACAAAACAGAACGAAAAGCCGGCATTAAGAGGTGTTTTTCAGCTATTCATCTAAACAATTTACAGGTCCATACCAATCAAGGAAAAGCATTTCTTGCCCTTGCGGCACTCAGTCTTTTATGGGGTACCACCTGGATCGCCTCAAAAGAAGGGGTACGTCACATGCCTGCGCTTGAACTGGTGGCCGTGCGGCAACTGATCGCAGGCACCTGTTATTTGTTGTTTTTCATAATCAAAGGAGCCGCGCTCCCCAGATGGAAAGAAATGGGGCCCTTATTGATTCTTGCATTTTTAAATTTTATTTGCAGTAACGGTCTCAGCACCTGGGGGGTAAAATATATTTCGGCCGGCCTCGGGTCAATCATTGGAGCTATCTTCCCGTTATGGCTGGTTGTTATTGGTTTGTTTTCTTCCAAACAAAAAACGCCTCGCAAAGCCATCCGTGGATTCCTACTGGGCTTTGTCGGGGTTTGTATTATTTTTTATGACCATCTGATTGATTTTTTAAATCCAGATTTTCGTTTTGGAATTTTAATCTCCTTAATTGCTACCTGGACCTGGGCGCTGGGCTCGCTTTACACCAAAAAACAAGTTGCTCAGTTTAACCCCTACTTCGGTATCGGTTTTCAAATGTTCATTTCGGGCGCTGTTCTACTTGGGTTTACAGCCTCCTCAGATTCGTTTCTGCCGATCCAAAACATTCCATTTCAATCGTGGATGGCAATTCTGTATCTGGTACTTCTGGGCTCCATTGCCGCCTTCGCATGCTTCTTATATGCCATTCAACACCTCTCTACAGAACAAGTGAGCATTTACGCCTATATCAATCCAGTTGTGGCCGTATTGGTTGGAAGTTTGTTTTTTCAGGAACAACTTTCTCCGGTATTGCTAACCGGAGGCGCGGTGACGCTTTATGGCGTGTACATCGTCAATAAAGCATACCGAAAAAAATAACTACAAAAATTGACTGTACCTTTAAGTTTATGCCGCAAGAAGAGAAAATCAGTTTAAACAAATTCATCAGCGCTACCGGATATTGTTCCCGTAGAGAAGCTGATAAACTTATTGAACAAGGCCGCGTAGTAGTCAACAATAAGACGGCAAAGGCAGGAACACGTGTTGGCAGCTCCGACAAGATCTTTATCGATTACGAATTGTTGAAAATCAAAAAGAACAACCAACAAGACCGATTTATCATTGCCTTCAACAAACCGGTTGACATTACTTCCACCACTGATGAAAAAGACCGTTCAAATATCATTCGTTACATCAACCACCCCAAACGGATCTTCCCCATCGGCAGATTGGATAAAGATTCGGAAGGTTTGATTTTTTTAACCAACAATGGCGACTGGGTCAATAAAATTCTTCGGGCCGGCAATCAACACGAAAAAGAATACATAGTTACTGTCAACAAAAAACTCACCCCTGATTTTGCAGGCAAAATGAGCAAAGGGGTTCCCATTCTCAATACGGTTACGCTTCCCTGTAAGGTTCGTGTCATGAGCAGCAAAACCTTTTCCATCATTCTTACGCAAGGATTAAACCGACAAATAAGGCGCATGTGTGAAGTGTTCGGTTATGACGTGGTTCAATTGAAACGAACGCGTATCATGCACATTTCACTTGGTCAACTTCCAGTCGGGAAGTGGCGATACCTCAGTGAACCCGAATTGAAAGAAATGCTGCAATTGCTGGAACACTCAAAGAATGAGGTTTGATGTACGGTACTGTTGTTGCCAGATCAAAAATTGTTTGTACATCGCAGCCCATCCCCTGTCAAGTTCATCCAGACCCAAAATGCTATTGTGAAAAATGGTGATGAACTGTCCATGAACGAGATGCACACGCTCATACATTTGTTTCATGGAAAGCAATGCATCTTCGGGGCTTTGTTTCAATTCATATAAATAGTTTGCATCCATGCAAGCAATGGGATGAATCCGCAGTGATGTTGTTTGTTCAAGTGTGAGATCATACCATAAAAAAGAATGTGACGTGGAAGCACGAAACCCATTAACCGTTCCATATCCCATACTGTAATCATCCATGATCCCATTCTCAATCAATTCACGATACGAATGAGGCAGATGAAAACGCAAATAGTGCTGCCGGCTTCTTGTGATAGCTTGATGCAACAGATTCTGCAGAAATGCTTTTTCCTTTTTTAAGGCGGCTGTTGAAGTATTGCTATAAACCGACGGATGCAGTCCAACGGTGGCGTTTCCTGACAGGTCGTGAATCAATTGCTGAAATGCTTTTCTCCGGGGTGCAATGTTTTTATCCAATGCAGATCGATTTCCGGCAACCAGAAAAAAATAAACCGGATGCAGTTGATACGCTTTGTGCAATTCCTTCAGCCACGAATAACAATCAAACGGATCTCTTTGAAGTCCCGAAAGAATTTTAACCTTTTCTATCAATGAAAACGGCTGCTTCAAAATACTCCCACACAAACGCACCCATCCCTTGTTTTTAACACTCCAGGCAATATCAATATCATATGTTGGAAGAAAAGTGGAACTACTGAAAGAAAAAGCTGTGGTTTCAACTTGCAAATTCCGAAAGCGATGTATTAATTGATCTCTAAAATGCAAAAGCCATTGATCAACAAGCGGCTCCTCCAGAAACCCATGCTTCCAGGCAAGTGCATTCCAGTGGGCATACCTGCCATATTCATCTGTTTCATAACGCCCGTATTCCTCATAGCGAGATAATAGAAAAAAAGAGGCCGACAAAAGATCAAAGGAAAGATCCGAATCGCTGGTCTCAAAGAAGGCCGGTAATCGAAATTCGTTCCGGAAGACTTCAATGGCGGACTGTTGTATTCCGGTTTGTTGCAGTAACCCGAACGGACGAATAAAAAACTCGTTCTCACATACACGATCAGTTGAGTAATTGACTTTGAATGCCGATCCTTGTAGATACGTTTGCCGGTCATTAGTAAGTTCGAGCCCAAGTCCCAGCTTTTCATTGAGATAGGATACCATGTAGGTAACACGCGGAGTAATATGCTGCGTATAAAAAAGCATAGCACCTAGCGGGCTTTACGTTCACGCCACAGTTGGTTGAAATTTTTCTCCGGAAACTGAATAGGTCCTCTGTGCTCTTTCCAGCCCTTGACAAAAGAATTTACCAGCCAATTTTTCATTTTACCGGAACCCATATTCATGAAAGAGCGGTTCATGGAAACCTGTCTCCATACTTTCCATGCCATTCGCTCAGCAAAAGAAACATAGCCTTTTTGTACGGCTTCACTTCTGTTTTCAAGAAGCAACTCATGCAAATTGATGCGCACCGGACATACTTCTGTACAATTGCCACACAAGGAAGACGCATAGCTGAGATGTTTGTAATCATCAAGGCCCGACAATTGGGGCGTGATCACCTTCCCAATCGGGCCACTGTATGTTGTTCCGTAACTGTGACCTCCAATATTCTTGTACACCGGACAAGCATTCAAACAAGCTCCGCAGCGTATGCAATACAAACTCTCTCTTGTAACCGGATTTTTTAAGGCATTTGTTCTGCCATTGTCCAACAAAATAACATACATTTTTTCGGGCCCGTCCGTTTCGCCCGATTGCCTGGGTCCGAGAAACACACTGTTGTAAACGGTTATTTTTTGACCCGTTCCAAAAGTTGACAACAACGGCCAAAACAAACCAAGATCGTTGAGAGAAGGCAACATTTTTTCGATTCCAACGACAACAATATGCACCTTAGGGAACGATGCGCTCAGCCTTGCATTCCCTTCATTCTCGGTCACTGCAATTCCACCCACATCTGCCAATAAAAAATTGGCCCCGGTAACGCCTACTTCCGCCTGTATGTATTTTTCACGCAGTATTTGTCGCGCTGTTAATGTCAATTGTTCGGGTGTTGCATGCGGATCGGTTCCCAATTTAGCAGCAAAAAGACGTGCGACGTCTTCCTTGCTTTTATGCATGGCGGGTGTTACGATATGGTAGGGAGGCTCTTCGTCCAACTGTTGAATGTATTCGCCAAGATCAGTCTCCACACTCTCAATCTGGTGCTGTTCCAGAAATTCATTAAGGTGAATTTCTTCAGTCACCATACTCTTGCTCTTGACAAGTGTTTTGCATCCAATGGATTGACAAATAGTTAAGATCTCTTCACAAGCCTGTTGAGCATTTTCGGCCCACAGCACCTTACCTCCTCTGCGTGTGAATTGTAATTCAAACTCCTCGAGTTGCTGATCAAGCGTTTCCAATGCACGCCATTTCACATTCTTGGCTCGTTCACGTGCCAACATAACATTGGTAAACTGCTCTTTCCCCTCGGGTACTTTGTCGTTGTATTTCCCAATATTGAAATTTATCGTTCGCCGATGATCCAGATCAGCAGCACGAATGGCACTTTTTGCGATGAATTTTGATGCGTTTTGATTCATATCAACCTCTATAAAACTACTGCTTATTTTCCTTTTCCAGATAATGTTGCCGGGCTATTTGATCCAGCGTTTCATAAAACTCATTTCCATACTTACGGGTAAGGGCTTCTTTCAAAAATACATAGACCGGAATTTTTAAGCGACTACCCAATTCGCATGCAGGCCTGCACAGTTGTTCACGTGGTTCATAATTTACATACTCAAGATTGCTGTGTTTGCTTTTGGTGATCTTAATCGGGAAAAGATGGCAGGATATCGGTTTTTTCCAGCCGATTTTCCCATCATTATATGCTTGTTCAAACGCACATTTTACGATTCCCTGTTCATCTTTTAATCCATAAACACACATGCCGTTTTGAAGAACAGGAGTAACCCAACCAAATTCACGGTCATAAACATATTTACCCTCTTGTTCGATCACTTTTCTGCCTTCTGCAGAAATCATGGGTGTAACAACATGCAGCGCCTTTGTCACTTCCTCCATTTCCTCTTTCGTTAGCGGGGCACCCGCATCACCTTCAATACAACAACCACCCTTGCATTTCTGAAGGTCGCACACAAAGTGCTCTTCCACAACTTCATCGCTGATATAGATGTCATCGATAATAATCACCCTGCTTGATTTTGAGCGAAGTTAACGAATAAGCACCTACTGCTTACGGTTTACACCAATTACGGAAGGCCGGGGTTAATTCTTCAACAAAAATGGTTTTCCGTAAAAGAATCAGCACCTTTGCAGAGAAAATCATTTTCCATGAATCCGGAAGCATTAGCACAACTTCGAAAAGAATTCACGTTACATGAATTAAGCGAGGAGGCCGTAAACGAAAATCCGTTTGTACAATTTGAAGATTGGTGGAAACAAGCCGAAGCAGCCGAAACGGATGAAATCAATGCCATGACCCTTGCAACTGCCGGCAAAGACGGTTCGGTAGATGCCCGCGTGGTCTTACTTAAAGGATTTGATGAAAGAGGATTCGTTTTTTTTACCAATTACCAAAGTACCAAAAGCAAGCAACTGGAGCATAATAACCATTGTTGTATTCTTTTTTACTGGAAAGAAATGGAACGGCAAGTCCGCATAAAAGGCATTGCGGAAGCCATCAGCAACGAAGAGAGTATTGAGTATTTCAACAGTCGTCCAGAAGGCAGCAGAATCGGAGCATGGGCATCTCCACAAAGCATGGCTGTTGCCGGGAAAGCATGGCTGATCGAAACCTTTAACTATTATCGGGAACGTTTTAAGCACGGCGTCATTCCAAAACCACCTCATTGGGGAGGTTACCGCATCAAACCTTACACGTTCGAGTTTTGGC
>CANGQQ010000034.1 GCA_947456025.1 Chitinophagaceae bacterium
AACTGTTTCCCGCAACTTTACGATCCGCATTCCCAACCGGATTACAAGTGAGCCGATTCGGTTTTTTTCCGATGCTGTTGCACGGTCGGTTGGGAGCAGCAGTAATCTGAATGTATCCATCAACGGCGCTCAGATCTTAACTCATGGTTTTTCACCTGTAGGAACGGGCACTTATGATCCGGTTGCGGCCGCAAGTCAGGTCTCCAATTCCATCAACCTTACGCAGGAGGACCTGAATATTCAATATAATTTTGTTCCGGGCAGTGTCAATGCACAGGCCTGGATCAACTGGTTTGAACTTTTTGTCAAACGCAGGTTGGACCTCTCCGGATCGGATCAGTTGTTTTTTCGTGACTGGGAAAGTGTTGGAAGTTCCAGAATAGCGGAGTACAGCATTCAAAACGTTCCCGCCGGTGCAATGGTTTGGGATTTGACCGATCCGTTGACTCCTGTACAACTCAGCGGAGGTTTTGATGGTACGACGTACACGTTTACACGCGACGCAAGTCGGTTACGCGAATATGTGGTGTTTAAAAACGCCAATTTTTTGACACCACGGCCAATTGGTTCCGTGCCGAATCAGAATTTGCATGGACTCGGGTTCATGGACTACATCCTTGTTACGCATCCATTGTTTTCGCCCGAAGCCGAACGATTGGCCCAATGGCACCGGACAACCCAAAATTTACGGACGGTGGTTGTTACAACCGATCAAATCTTCAATGAATTTGCTTCCGGTAGCCCGGACATGTCAGCCATCCGCGATTTTTTGAAGATGTTTTACGACCGTGCGGGCAGCAATCCCGAAAATAAACCCCGGTATTTGTTGCTCATGGGAGATGCCTCCTATGATTATAAGAACCGATTGGCCAATAACACCTCCTTCGTTCCATGTTTTGAAAGTCCTCAATCATTGGATCCACTGACGACCCATACCTCCGATGACTTTTTTGGTTTTCTGGATGATACCGAAGATGTCAATAAATCGGTTCCCCTGCCATTGTTGGATTTAGGCATTGGACGCATTCCATGCCGTACATTGAAAGAGGCGACGAATGTGGTCAGTAAGATCATCGCTTATCATCAGCCTGCTGCTTTTGGCCCCTGGCGACGGGAACTTACACTGGTTGCCGATGATGAGGATTTTAATATGCATGTGAATGATGCAGAATTTCATGCTTCCGTGATTGAAACTCGCCCTGACTTTCAGATTCAAAAAATTTATCTGGATGCATTTCGTCAGCAAAGTGGAAGTGGCGGCAGCCGTTATCCGGACGTTAATCAGGCCGTCAACAATAAAATTTTCAATGGTACACTAATCTGGAATTACAGCGGGCACGGCGGTTACATCCGACTGGCAGAAGAAGCGGTGTTGGATAATAACATGATCAACAGTTGGAAAAATGAAAACAAGTTGCCTCTGTTCATTACCGCAACCTGTGATTTTGCTCCTTATGATATTCCTGCTTTTTCATCAATAGGAGAAGATCTCTTGCTCCGCGAAAAAACAGGAGCCATTGCGCTTATGACCACTACACGCGTTGTTTTTGCTTTCAGCAATCGTATCATCAACAACGCTTATTTCAGAGAAGCGCTCCGTACCAATCCGGACGGTACCTATCCCTCTCTGGGCGAAGCGGTACAACGAACCAAGAATACAACCTACCAGAATTTCGGAGACATCATCAACAATCGGAAATTCACATTGCTGGGTGACCCGGCTATGCACATTGGGTTTCCCACACTTCGGGTTAAAACAACATCCATTAATAATGTGGCAATGGGTACTGATACCTTAAAGGCATTGCAGCGTTATGAAATTACCGGTGAGGTAACGGATGTCAATGGCAATCGCCAGAGTGCATTCAACGGATTTGTTTACCCCGCCATTTACGATAAGCCCCAAATCCTGAAAACAAGGGGCAATGATCCTGAAAGTCAGGTCGTGGATTTCAGGGTTCAGCAAAATGTGGTGTTCAAAGGAAAGGCGAATGTTGTGAATGGCATCTTTCGCTACTCATTTGTAGTACCATCGGATATCAACTTTAGTTACGGCCGGGGTAAAATCAGTTATTATGCCGATAATGGCCAAACCGGCGCTTCGGGTGCAGATACTTCTGTTCTTGTAGGAGGCATCTCCGGTGAGCAGTTTTCCGATAGCACAGGCCCTCGTATAAAGGCGTATTTGAATGATGATCGGTTTGTTTCCGGAGGTATTACCAATCAGGCTCCGGTGCTTTACCTCAAGTTGTTCGACAGCAGTGGTATCAATACCGTTGGGTCGGGAATTGGTCACGATATTACGGCCCAACTGGATGACGATGTCAATTCCTTTTTTGTGTTGAATGATTATTATGAATCGGAGGCCGACAGTTATCAAAGCGGCGTTGTTCGGTTTCAATTGCCGGCACTTCGTGAAGGAATGCACACACTCAAAATCAAAGCGTGGGATGTATTAAACAACAGTTCAACCCGGGAACTGAATTTTCGTGTAACCAAAGACGAGCAATTGCAGTTGGATCATGTGTACAATTATCCCAATCCGTTTACCTCCAGGACGACCTTTATGTTTGAACACAACCGGCCTGGCGAGAATTTACAGGTGACTTTGCGCATCTTTACCGTTGCAGGAAAACTCGTGAAATCCTTTTACAGGACAATAAATAATCCCGGAAACCGTTCATTTGAAATCGAATGGGACGGAAGGGATGATTTCGGACAAAAGGCCGGAAGGGGCGTTTATCTTTATCAGCTTGATGTAAAAGATCAGCAAGGAAAATCCCGTTCGGAACGTCAAAAGTTGGTTTTGCTTTAATACAAACAATCGTATCTTTTCACGAATAACCTCTATTTTTACGCCCAAAACAATCGCACTGATGAGACAATTATTGCATGGTTTCTTGCTTCTGATCACGATTTCTCTTTCCATAACCGGCGTTGCGCAAACACAACGGATTAATGTTGTAACGACTGCCGTTCCGATGCTTAAAATTTCACCGGATGCCCGTGCCGGCGGTATGGGCGATTTGGGTATTGCAACTTCTGCGGATGCAAATGCCTCTTTTTGGAATCAGGCAAAAATTCCTTTTGCCAAGGAGAAGTCAACCATCGGATTAACCTACACGCCCTGGCTGAAGGATCTGGGTCTTAACGACGTTTTCATTGTAACCGCAGCCGGTTATCACCAACTGGCCGATAATCAGGCGATTTCAGGATCATTGCGTTATTTCAACCTCGGCAGCATTCAGTTTACCGACTTCTCCGGGAATAATTTACAACAGTTTCGTCCCCGCGAATGGTCTTTTGATGCAGGATACAGCAGAGGCTTAAGTGATAAAATTGGTGTTGGCGTTGCCTTGCGGTTCATCTATTCAAACCTGGCCTCCGGTAACATCACAGGCGTAACTTACAAACCCGGAACTGCCGTGGCAGGCGATATATCGCTCTTCTACAATGGCGTGAAAGAGAAAGGCAACGGCATTACAGCTGGTATTGTGATGTCTAACCTTGGAACAAAAATTGCTTATACCAATGATGCCCGGGGAAGAGATTACATTCCGGCGAATCTGGGTATTGGTGCCATGTATCATGCAATTTTGGATGAAACCAGTAAGCTCAGTTTTGGGGTAGATGTCAATAAATTATTGGTGCCCACACCGCCTCAGAGTACCGATGCGAGTGCTCTGAATAATTACCGGAATAAAAGTGTGGTATCCAGCTGGTTTTCTTCTTTTGGAGATGCACCCGGCGGATTTAACGAAGAGCTGCGTGAATTTCAGATTTCTGTAGGTGCAGAGTACAATTACAACGATCTGTTTTTTGCCCGTGCCGGTTATTTTTATGAAGCGCAAACCAAAGGAAATCGTCGCTTTTTCAGTGTGGGCGCCGGCGTCAATTACAACAAGTTAGGGTTCAATTTCTCTTATCTGGTACCTACCGGTCAGGGAATCAATCGGAATCCTTTAAGCAATACAACACGTTTTAGTTTGTTGTTTAACCTGGGTAGAGAAGCAACCAGCACAAATGTGGAATAATATGAACATTCTTCAGTCGATAAAAGCGAAGGTATAGTACCTTCGCTTTTTATTTTTTGAAACAGATCGTTGTACCGTTAAAAAGAGCGCATCATGGGATTTAGAATTGGTTCAGGTATTGATTTTCACCGACTCGTAGAAGGTCGTAAACTGATCATTGGTGGTGTTGAAATTCCGCATCACAAAGGGGCCTTGGGGCACAGTGATGCCGATGTGTTGTTGCATGCGATCTGTGATGCACTTCTGGGTGCATTGGCGTTGGGCGATATCGGCACCCATTTCCCGGATACGTCTGCAGATTTTAAAGACATCGACAGTCGCATCCTGCTGAAACGCTCTTTTGATCTCATTAAAGAAAAAGGGTACCGCGTTGTAAATGTAGATGCCACCCTCTGTTTGCAGGAACCCAAAATCAAGCCTTACATAGCGTTGATGCAACAAGCCATTTCCGAAATTCTGGATCTCGAATCTTCGGATGTTTCCGTGAAAGCTACTACGACCGAAAAAATGGGCTTTGCGGGCAGAGAGGAAGGATTGGTGGCCTATGCCACCGCTTTGCTTGAAAAATAATTACTTTATGAACGTACGAATTGTCAACCGGTCAAGGCATCCGTTACCGCACTACGCAACAGAAGGATCGAGTGGTATGGACCTTCGGGCCCATCTGGATGCAGCTATTGTCCTTCAACCAATGGAAAGAACATTGATACCAACAGGCTTGTTTGTTGAAATACCTCAGGGATATGAAGCCCAGATTCGTCCAAGAAGCGGACTTGCATTAAAGCAAGGGCTTACCTGCTTGAACACACCCGGTACGATTGACGCCGATTACCGCGGTGAAATCAAAGTGATTCTGATCAACCTCAGCGGTGATGTTCAATCGATAGGAGATGGTGATCGGATCGCACAAATGGTCATCCAAAAAGTAGAACAAATTCAATGGGATCCGGTTGATGAACTGGGCGCAACCCATCGTAACGAAGGTGGATTTGGAAGCACCGGAAAACAATAAATTATGAAACTTTGTATACACATTCTTGGTATTGCATGTTTGATCGCATTGTCTGTTGCCTGTCGGTCGACCAAAAAAATTCAAAAGGCCATCGAACGAAAAGATACGGTAGCCGTTGTAACCTTGCCAACGCACGAGGATACGATGCGGGTCGTCAATGAAATTTTAGGGCATTTGAAAAAAGGAGAAATTCGGTTCACAACGTTCTCTGCAAAAATTAAAGTGGATTATTCTAATGCCAAGGGAAAACAACCCGATTTTGTGGCGCATGTGCGGATGTTGAAGGACAGTTTGATTTGGATTTCTCTGGGTAACGATATCGGAATTGAAGGCATGCGGGTGCTGATTACCCGCGACAGCATCAAACTGATGGACAAGCTGGCCAATACCTATCAAAAACGTAAATTGAGTTCGCTGCAGGAAATCAGCCAAATCCCTTTTACATTGAGTGATCTTCAAAATCTCATCGTAGGTAATCCCATATTCATTCAGATGGATAGCATCAATGCCTACACACGCTATCCCACGGGGTATACCCTGCCTTATAACGGGAGTTGGTTCCGTAACCAACTCACGGTAACCAATGATTTTCTTTTGGAAAGGAGCAAACTGGATGATAAAGACCTGCTTGCAAACCGAACGGCCGATATTCAATACAAGCTTTACGAAAACCGGTTGGGTTTTTTGTTTTCTTCATTGCGAGAGATTTCTTTGTCACAACAAAACCGGCTGGATGTACAACTCCGGTTTAAAGATTATCATTTCAATGAGGAGATGAATTTCCCGTTCACGATTCCTAAAAAATTCAAAAGAATTGATTGATACATACGCTTTGCCAAAAGCATTCGTTCAACAGAACAGAACCGAAACCTTATTTTTGCATCACTGAACCCAGGCCTATGCGTATATTCATTTGGATCACGTTGCTTTTATTCATGAGTCTGCCTCTTTTTGCACAGCAAAACGAGAAGGCAGAGCTTGAAAAAAGAAAGCGGCAAACGCTGCAGGAAATTGAACTGCTGAACCGGCAATACAATGAAATAAAAAAAGGCAAAAAAGTAAGTCTCGGGCAACTGGCCGTGATTCAGAAAAAAATTGAATTGCGCAACAACGTGATTGCCAATATCAACAGTCAGATCAGTGTCATCGAGCGAAGTATCAATAAGTCCTATCGTGAAATGCGCATCTTGCAGAAGGATCTGGATACTTTACGAAAGAATTATGCGAAGAATGTGGTATATGCCTACAAAAACCGAAGCAATTACGATTTTTTGAATTTCCTGTTTTCCTCAACCAATTTCAACGATGCCATTCGCAGGATTGCTTACATGCGTGCTTATCGCAGTTACAGGGCACAACAACTGGAGGCCATTCGAAAGACAGAAACACTCTACAAGGAAAAGATTGTTCAACTTACCAATAACAAAAAAGAGAAGAGCGCTGTGTTGGTCGATCAAACCAACGAGATGGGTGAACTCCTGAAGGATAAAAAAGAACAGGATGAAGTGGTCAACAAGTTCAAGACCCGTGAAAAGGAATTGAATCAGTTGCTCGCTGCCAAAAAGAAACAGGCACAACAATTACAGGCATCCATCACATCCATTGTAAACCGCGAAATAGCAGCGGCAAAGAAAGAAGCAGAAGCGCGGGCAAAGGCTGAAAAGGAACGGATGCGCAAGGAAAAGGAGGAGGCCGACCGTATTGCTAAAGCGAATGCTAAAAACAATCCTACTGCGCCGGTCGTTAAAACCAATCCGGTTGTGAAAAAGGAGGAGCCGGTAAAGAAACAGGAAAGTTATCTCGAATACAATAAGGAAGACCTGGCATTAGGAAACAGTTTTGAAAGCAGTAAAGGCCGTTTGTTGTTCCCGGTTGACAATGGATATGTTTCGGTTCCTTACGGTTCGTATACCATTCCGGGGACTCAATTAAAAGGATATCAGGAGTTCATTACCATTGCTTCTCCTGTTGGAACGCCCGTTAAAGCGGTTTTTGATGGAGAAGTTGCGTCGGTAACCGATGTGGGCGGAGCCTTAACCATCGCCATTCGTCATGGAAAATACTTTACGTTTTACAGCAACCTCACCTCCGTTGCGGTTTCAAAGGGGGCCAATGTAAAAGCCGGACAGGTATTGGGCAGAGTAGGAACCGACCTGGAAGGCGAGGGTTCTATTGAATTTATTTTAACCCGTGAAACGACCAATCTCAATCCTTCCGGATGGTTAAGAGGGCGATAAGGCCTTATCGGCGGCGCCCATTCGTTTAGAGATTCAGATTTACAAATCGTTCGTACAGTTTTTCGTAATGCGGTATGATGTGTTGTATGTCAAACCGTTTTGCCTGTTTGCGCGCTTCTTCTTTCATAGACGCAAGTTGCTGTTCGTTTTTGAGAAGGCCGATAGCCAAAGCACTCATTTCCTCTACAGCACCTACATTGGCAAGATATCCTGTTTTTCCATGAAGGTTGATTTCGGGGAGACCTCCGGCGTTGCTGGAAAGAACCGGAACACCTGCTGCCATCGCTTCCAACGCGCTCAACCCGAAACTCTCATACTCTGAAGGAAGCACAAACAAATCGGAGATCGCAAGGATCTCTTCCATTTCCTGTTGTTTTCCCAGAAAGCGGACATCATCACAAATCTTGAGAGCCCTGCAAATTTCTTCCGCTTCGGGTCGTTCGGGTCCGTCGCCAACCATCAGCAATTTCGAAGGAATTTCTTGATGGATAGACTTGAAAATTTCGATGACATCATGCACCCGTTTCACTTTTCGGAAATTGGAGGCATGGGTAATGATTTTTTCTCCCTGCGGGGCCAGCACTTTTTTAAAAGCGTCCAACGGTTTTTTGGAAAAGCGTTCAATGTCTACAAAGTTGTAAATGACATCAATTTCCTTTTCGATATGAAACGTATGATACGTTTCTTTTCTCAGATTTTCGGAAACGGCCGTTATCGCGTCACTTTCATTGATTGAAAAGGCTACCACCGGCTCAAAGGTTTTGTCCTTTCCTACAAGCGTAATATCGGTTCCGTGGAGCGTTGTGATAACCGGTATGTGTTTCCCTTTCTTTTTCAGGATCTGTTTGGCCATATAGGCTGCCGATGCATGCGGAATGGCATAATGTACATGTAAAATGTCGAGATCGTTGTTCAGGATCACATCCACCATGGTACTGGCTAATGTGGTTTCATAAGGCGGGTAATCGAAAAGCGGATAATGAGGCACACGGACTTCATGATAAAAAATATTGGTATAAAAACCACTCAAACGAACCGGTAGCTGGTACGTGATAAAATGGACCATATGTCCTTTCTCTGCCAGTGCTTTACCTAATTCTGTTGCCAAAACACCACTTCCACCAAACGTGGGATAACAGACGATTCCGATTTTCATGTTGCTGCGTTTATGATTCCTGCCTGATTGTATTCATTTGTTCAAACAACGAGGAGCTTGTTTTTGTTCTTTCGGATTTAAGAAAACGAAGGTACCATTTAAACCCGGAGCGTTATCTAACTTTTCGAAGGGTAAACGCTCGCAAATAGAAGTATCAGGATTTGATTTTTCGTGTGGTTGTTTTTTTCTTGATCTCCGGCAAGTCCGATACCTTGGGATAGATTTCTTTCAGACCTTCTTCACCATAAAACCGCATCAAGAGTTGGATGCTTTCACTTAAAATGGGATAACGGTTGTTGTTAAAAAGCATCATTTTTTCCTTGGGCAATCGCAAAACAAAGGTTTCGTTTCCCGCAAGTGTTGCGTCAAAATTCGGGTTCAGCTGATTGAAATAAGTAAGATCCATAATCAGATTTTTTGCCATAACAACCGAGCTGAATTTTCCGGCAATGGCTTGTTTTTCGATGGAGGGATCTTTGTCAAAAATGCCTTCTTCCTGAACAACAGGTTCTTGTCGGCCCTGAGTCGTTGTTCCTCCTTTTCCTTCCATAATGTAGTGGGTGGCAATAAATTTTTTGACATGCGATCTGCTTTCGGCGGGAAGATGATATTGAAGTTTCCAGAAGTCGCGACTTCCTGATTTTTTGATGGCATTGTAGACTTTACCGGGGCCACCGTTGTAGGCGGCAATGACCAGCAGCCAGTCTTTTAAATCGGTGTATAAATATGTCAGGTACCGTGCCGCTGCATGGGTGCTTCGAAAGTAATCGGTTCGTTCATCGTTCCAGCTTGTTACGGTAAGGCCGTATTCTTTCGCCGTATAAGGCATGAACTGCCAGGGGCCTTTTGCTCCGGCCCAGCTTGTGGCATGTGTATTTAGACCGGATTCAATAACAGCCAGATATTTCAACTCGTTGGGGAGTCCGTATTGTGTGAGAATGTTTTCGATGAGTGTGAAATACGGCATACCCCAGGTTTTCATCTTTTGAAGCGACTTTCCGTGACTGTCCAGATAATCCTGAACAAATCCAAGCGCCTGCGGATGAATGGAAGTGGAAATGGAAGTTCCGTTCAATTCCTGTTGTCCCAGAAAAAGCGTTTGGAATCCATATTGTTCCACCGATCCGCCGGGAGCAGTCGGGATGGAATCGTTCGGACCGGATACACCTTTTTCATTCGGATGAGCAGCGAGCCCAAACGATAGAAGTAAAAGCATCCATATACTTAGAAATGTAAAGTAGCGCATTTATTTTTCGTTCCTTTGCCGATAGGCGTTCATCCATTCAGACGATAAACGAAGCAAAGATAACTCATCAAAATGCTTTGTGAGAATCTGAAGACCAAAGGGTAGTCCGTTCGAATGTTCAAACAGCGGCAAAGAAATGGCCGGAATGCCCGTTAAGTTGGCAAAAACGGTATAGATATCTGCCAGGTACATCTCAACCGGATTGTTGTTTTTTTCTCCGATTTTGAAAGCCGTTGTGGGTGATACAGGCATTACAATGGCATCTACCTCATTGAAAATCAATTTTGTTTGATCCAGAAGTTTTCTGCGGACCTGTTGTGCTTTTGTAAAATAAGCATCAAAATAGCCGGCGCTTAAAACAAACGTTCCCAGCATGATACGGCGTTGAACTTCTTTTCCAAAGCCGGAAGACCGGTTGGCTGCGTAAAATTCTGTTAATTCTTTTTCAAGAGGCTGGTGTTGATGGCCGTAACGAACACCGTCGTATCGCGAAAGGTTACTGGACGCTTCTGCTGTAGTAAGAATGTAATAGGTGGGTACAATGTAGTCGAGCAGATCAAACGTCAGTTCCTTGACCGAATAGCCGTCTTTTTGGAGCTGTGACAGGAATTGAATGTGTTGTTGTTTGATTTCGGCATCCAACCCTTCATGTTGCAAGGTTTCTTTGAAATATCCAATGACCATTTCTCCCGGTTTTTTGGAAGGCTGTGCATGGGAATAATCAGGAACCGGCAAATTGGAAACGGTACTGTCGTACGCATCGGAACCGGCAATCACAGACAATACAAGGGCAATATCTTCAACATGTTTACTGAGGATGCCGATTTGGTCAAAACTACTCCCGTAGGCGATGAGTCCCCAACGGCTGATCCGGCCATACGTTGGCTTCATGCCGGTAATCCCGCAAAAATCAGCCGGTTGACGAACCGATCCGCCGGTATCGCTGCCGAGGCTTACCATACACAGATCTGCTTGAACCGCAACAGCCGATCCGCCGGATGATCCGCCGGGAACACGTGCTTCGTCCAATTGGTTTTTTACAGGGCCATAGATGGAGTTCTCATTGCTGCTACCCATGGCAAACTCATCACAATTGTTGGTTCCAATGATGATGGCCTCTTCATCCAACAGTTTTTTTACAGCTGTACTATCGAACATGCTGATGAAGTCTTTCAACATGCAGGAGCCTGCTGAAACCGGGTGCTTGGCAATACAAATGACGTCTTTGATGGTAAAAACGACTCCATGAAGCCGTCCCGGTTTTTTCCCGGCTTTACGTTCCTGGTCCAGCACACGGGCGCGTTCTAGTGCCTCGGCTTCAAATGTATGTACCAAGGCATTTAAATGGTTCCATTGTGCAATTTGGGAACAGTAATATTGAACCGCCGCTTCGCAGGACGTTTCATTATTTAGTAACTGTTCCTGATAAGCAGCAATAGAAGTGAAATGGAATGGTTGATGCATTCGCTGCAAGTTCTGATTCACGTAAGATGTAAAACCGATTATTTCGTTCCGGAAGGAGTTGTATCGGAACTGCCGTCTTCAATTTCTTTGCGTACATTGTTTTTGGCATCATTGAATTCCCGAATGCCTTTGCCGACACCACGCATCAATTCAGGAATTTTGCGTCCGCCAAACAAAATCAGGATTGCAATAACGATTAATATGATCTCCTGTGTTCCAAGTACGCCGAGAAGTATGGGTTGAAAGTTCATATTCTATAATTGAAAAACAAAGTTACATTTATTTGTACGAGTATCTAAAATAAAAAAACCTTCAGTATGAAGGTTTTCAAATTTCTTTTGATTCAGAGGGTTAACGGATGTAGTGAGACCCGCATCTGCCGGCTTTTCCGTTAGCAGCTTGATAGGGAGAGATCCCACGGCTGCATGACATCAAAAACATTGTAACAACAGCGAATGCAAACAGTACTTTTTTCATGATCGAAAAGTATAAATTTTGAATTAAAAATTGAATGCCGCAGTTTTTACAGGTAGGATTTTAGTCTGGGATGTTTTTCTTAAGGCGCTTTAAAAATAATAAACAAATTTGATGCCACAAAATAAAAAAGCAGGAAAAATTCCTGCTTTTTTTATAAATAATTGTACTTAGTTGTTTATTTAACGCGTTTTTCCTTGATTCTTGCGCTTTTACCGCTTCTTTCACGTTGGAAGAACAATTTCGCACGGCGCACTTTACCCACTTTATTCAGTTCAACGGAATCCACATTGGGGCTGTTTACGGGGAATGTACGTTCAACACCTACTCCGTCTGAGATTTTACGTACAGTGAAAGAAGCCGTAGCTCCCTGTCCCTGACGTTTAATCACGTCTCCACGAAAGCCCTGGATACGTTCTTTTCCACCTTCAACGATTTTATAGTTTACCGTTACATTATCACCCGCCTTGAAGTTGGGTAATTCTTTTTTTACGGTTAATTGTTCATGTACAAATGCAACTGCGGCGTTCATAACTCTGATTTTTTGGGAGGGCAAAGGTAGGGGAAAAAACAACAAGTTGAAAAGATTTCGGCTAAAACTTTGATTTCTTTGAAATGAGCAATCAAAATGCAGGGTCTCTTTTCGGTTTTCCCTTATCTGGCCACGTTTACAGCACGTTTTTCGCGGATGACGGTAACTTTAATTTGTCCGGGATAAACCATCTCTGTTTGAATTTTTTGCGCCATTTCGAAACTGAGTTTATCCGATTCGCCATCGCTTACCTTATCGGCTTCTACAATCACGCGAAGTTCACGACCGGCTTGAATGGCATAGGCTTTTTCAACACCCGGGTAGGTCAGTGCCAGATTTTCAAGGTCTTTGATCCGTTGCAGGTATTGTTGCATGATTTCCCGACGGGCACCCGGACGAGCGCCGCTGATAGCATCGCAGGCCTGAATGATCGGAGAAATCACATATTGCATTTCCATTTCATCGTGATGTGCTCCGATCGCATTTACAACAGCCGGATTTTCACCGTATTTTTCGGCCAGTTTCGCGCCCAACAATGCATGGCTTAGTTCGGTTTCTTCGTCCGGAACTTTACCGATATCGTGCAACAAACCGGCTCTTTTCGCAAGTTTAGGATTCAATCCCAATTCTGAAGCCATGATGGCACAAAGATTGGCGGTTTCACGACTGTGCATGAGGAGGTTTTGTCCGTAGGATGAACGGAATCGCATACGGCCCACCATTCGGATGAGTTCCTTGTGCATTCCATGTATACCCAGTTCGATTACAGTACGTTCTCCAATTTCCATGACCTGTTCTTCCAGTTGACGGCGGGTTTTTTCAACCACTTCTTCAATGCGTGCCGGATGGATACGTCCGTCGGCAACCAGACGTTGCAAACTCAAACGGGCTACTTCCCGGCGTAATGGGTCAAAGGAAGAGAGGAGAATGGCTTCGGGTGTGTCGTCTACAATTAAATCAACCCCGGTTGCTGCTTCAATGGCACGGATGTTACGTCCTTCGCGTCCAATAATCTGTCCCTTGATTTCATCGGTTTCAAGGTTGAAAACAGTAACGGTATTTTCGATCGTTTGTTCTGCTGCTGTTCGTTGAATGGATTGGATTACAATTTTGCGTGCTTCTTTGTTGGCCTTTTGCTTCGCATCTTCAATGATCTCCTGCTGCAAGGCTAAAGCCCGTGTTTGTGCTTCCTGTTTGAGACTTTCAACGAGTTGGTTGCGGGCTTCTTCTGCACTCAGACCGGCAATTTTTTCGAGTCTGCGAATGTGCTCTTCCTGATGTTTTTCCAGTTCAGTCCGCTTTTGATTCACGACTTCAATCTGGCGGTTCAGGTTGTCCTTTATGGCTTCGTTTTCTTTATGCTGCTTGTCGAGATTGCTTTCTTTTTGATTGATCGATTGTTCTTTTTGACGGATTCGGTTCTCGGATTCACTGATTTTTTTCGTGCGATCCAGAATTTCGCGGTCGTGTTCGGCTTTAAGTTGTACAAATTTTTCTTTTGCTTCGAGCGCTTTTTCTTTTTTGATGGTTTCCGCTCTTAACTCTGCTTCTTTGAGGATGCTTTCTGCTTTTTGGTTTGCTTCTTCAATTTGTTTTTTAGTGTCTTTAGAGAAAATAAACTTACCCGCCAGCAATCCTGCAACCAGTGCAATTGCTCCTGTGAGTATGTATAAAATAGAAGGTTCCATTGTGAATGTTTGATTTAGTTTGTTCTGTTAAGTTGTTCCTTGCTATGTATCTGTAACGCTGCATAGAGGGATGTAATGGGCGAAAATACAAAATTTAGGAACTTAACGGTAAGGGCTAACGGGAAAATAGTTGGCTTTTAACGGATCAATGTGAATTAAGGTCGTTCAAACTGCAGCAGATCGAAACCTAATGGGCATTCAGACAACTCGTTTAATCTCCGGGAATTGGAGGTGCTGTAGTTCCTTGCAAGGTCAAACTTTTTGATCCGAATGAAGTGCACGGGTAAGTTCTTCTTCCATCTTCAGTAGTTTCTCCACTGCCAGGATGTTGTCATCAATGGCTGAATGACGGGCGTCTCCGCTGGTTTGAGTTGCAAACCAAACCAGTACCATTGCGATATAATCCTGCATGTCCTTACCTGCAAATTGGGTTTTAAATTCCAGCACTTTTTCGTTGATGATTTTAATGGTCTTACGAACATGTTCTTCATCTTTGGCTGCAACTTTGATTCGGTACGACCGATCACCTATTACAATATTTACCGGTATTAATGTGTCCATATTGAGTTTTGATCTGCCTTGCAAGAATTGATGCTATCAACGGCTTAATAAAGCGATGCAATGGTCGATGTCTTTCAAATATTGTTGTAGTTTCTTTTCCAGTTCTTTCTTTTCCGTTTCTTCCAATGGTTGTTGTGCTGCTTTCAACAGGGTGTTTTGCATTTCCAGTACTTCAATTTGCTGTTTGCAGGAGGCGTATTCCTGCTTCACGGTATTGAATTCTTCCAAAATTGTTTGATGGGCTGTTTCCAGTTGCCGGTGTTTTTTGACCAGTAACTGGATTTTCTGTTGCAGACTGTGTATGGTTTGTTCCAGTAAATTCATGCGCCCTGTGAGTGCTAATCTAACAAATTAACAGTCAAGTTTCTTCATTTATTTTCGGATTTCTGCCCCCAGTTGAGTTTCCAATTGTGTCATAATTTGACTCATCATTTTATCGGTTTCCTGATCTGTTAGCGTTTTTTCGGAATCCTGAAAGATGAAATTGAGTGCCAATGATTGTTTGTCGGCCCCCAGTTTATCACTCGTAAATACATCAAACAACGAAACCTCTTGTAGTTTTTTGATCTTACTGTTCTGAATTGCTGTCTCTACTTCTGTGTAGGCGATGGATTTGGGAACAACAATGGAAAGGTCTCTTTCAACGGACGGAAAGCGTGGGATTTCATTGTATTCAATCTTATTCTTTCGGGCAAGTTTCAACAATGGTTCCCAGTGCAAATCAGCAATGTAGACTGCTTGTTTGATATCGAATTGTTTTAAAAGGGTTGAGGCAACCGGTGCTATTTTCAGAACAACCTGATCTTTAATCGTGTATTCCAGACTTTGTGATTCCGGGTTGAGCTTGAGAGCGGAGGTAAGTTTTGGATGCAGGCCCAATTGCGCCAGTACACCGGCGACAATCCCCTTCAGGTAGAAGAAGTCGTTTTCTGTTTCCTTCTGTTTCCAGGAGCCCGGTTGATGACCGGTGATATACAGCGTAAGGTGATCGGTTTCTGAATAGCGCCCTATTTCTTCCTGACGGTAGGTTTTCCCAAATTCAAACAGACGCAGGTTGTTGTTTTTGCGATTGAGATTGAACGCAACGCACTCAAGTCCCGATTCCAGCATCGAAGGACGCATGATGTCGAGTTCGGCACTCAGGTTGTTGAGCATTTTTACAGCACGTTGCAAAACCTCTTCTGAATACCAGGCACTGTTGGCAATTGAATTGGTGAAAATCTCATGAAAACCATTGCCGGCCAGATAATTGCTGATTTTTTCTTTCCAGGCAAAAGCCGAATAGTCCGATTCAACAGAAGGTGTAATGGTGATGCTTGAGGGGATTTCTACGTTATCCAGACCGTCAATGCGCATGATCTCTTCCGTTAAATCGGCCGGGTGTTCCATGTCCGGTTTGCTGAAAGGCGCCGCAACCCAAACTTCATCGATGCTTTCTTTTACAATTTCGAATCCAAGAGCCTCCAGAATTTTTTTAACGGTGTCGGGATGATAGTTTTTGCCGCTTATTTTTTTGAGTGTATGAAATTTTAAAGCGATCTGTTTTTTCTCTTTGGGTTGAGGATAAACATCAATCAGATCGGATGCAATGGTGCCTCCCGCCAATTCTTTGATCAGGAGAGCGGCCCTTTTCAGTACTTGTACTGTATTGCTGATATCAACCCCTTTTTCGAAACGAACGGCTGCATCTGTTCGCAGATTGTGCCGGAACGAAGTTTTGCGGATCGTAGCGGGATGAAACCAGGCGCTTTCCAGAAAGATATTGGTGGTTGCTTCTTTAACGCCACTGGTGAGTCCTCCGAAAACACCGCCTATACAGAGCGCCTGTTCTGCATCACAAATCATCAGGTCTTCGGATGAAAGTTTACGTTCCTTTTCATCCAGTGTTACGAAGGGCGTTCCTTCCGGTAAATTTTTGATGGTAACGATTCCGCCCTTAATACAGTCGGCATCAAAAGCATGTAAGGGTTGCCCTGTTTCATGCAGAATGAAGTTGGTGCAATCTACAATGTTGTTGATGGGGCGCAATCCAATGCTTTTTAACCTGGTTTTAAGCCAATCGGGACTTTCTTTGACGGTTACGCCTTTAATTGAAACACCGGCATAACGCTGACAGGCTGCATCGTTTTCAATCTGAACCTTGAAGGGGAGTAATTGATTCTCCGTTTTGAATGAGTTGTTGAAAGGAGATTTGACCGCCAGTTTTTTCTTGTCGTGAAAATTGATGTAGGCAATCACATCTCGTGCAACGCCCAGATGACTCATCGCATCCATCCGATTGGGCGTCAAACCAATTTCATAAATCCAGTCGGTTTGAATCTTAAAATATTCCGAAGCCGGTGTACCTGCTTTTGCGTTTGGATCGAGGACGAGGATTCCGTCATGGCCGGTTCCCAAGCCAATTTCGTCTTCGGCGCAAATCATTCCAAAACTTTCGACTCCACGAATTTTTGCCCGCTTCATCGTCATGCTTTCGCCATTGGATGGATAAATGGTAGCACCTACAGGCGCCAGAACAATTTTTTGTCCGATGGCGGCATTGGGGGCACCACACACAACTTGCAGGGGTTCTTTGTCTCCGGCAGAAACGGTAGTCACTTTTAATTTATCGGCATCCGGATGTTTTTCGCAAGTAAGGATTTCGCCAATCACAAGGCCTTTCAGCCCTCCTTTGACCTCTTCGTATTCGGTCATACTTTCCACTTCCAGTCCAATTGAAGTCAGGATTTTGCTTAAGCGTTCAGGATCAATTTGTTCGGGAAGGTACTGGTGCAGCCAGTTATAACTAATCGTCATAATAAAGTCTATGTATTTTCAGGAAAGCAGCAAAGATAATTCTTTGTAAGGAAGTTGATGGAGATCGTAAGACCGCTTTCTAATGTTTTCATGGAACGTAAAGGAGTGAAGCCTTCCGGCATCAGGGAGAAGCCTTTTGAATTTGACAAACTGTTTTGAAAGCAGGAGATTCAGGTCAAAAAAACAAAAAATCAGGCAAAAAAGGTTACACACAGGGTTTGTGGATATCCGGTTGCTAATAGCGTAAAAATTTTCTAAATTGAGGAAAAACAGGGCTTAAGATGTGGAATTCGGCGTGTCTAAAGTGGATAACTCAAGATGTTATGTGCATGAAGATTGCATAAAATTAGAACTCAATACATTTTTTTGAACGCTTAATTGAAACTACATTCGTTCCCCTTCGTTTGAATTTCAAGTCCGTTTTTAGCAAAAACAGTGATCAAGCAAAGAGCAAACTGATTAAACGTTTACAAAATCGATTATGGCAATTACCAATCTTAATAAAGATCTGAAAGCAAGAAGAAAGACGAATATTGATCTCGGCACGATGGTGTACGGGAAGATTCCGCCCCAGGCAAAAGAGCTGGAAGAGGCCGTGTTGGGTGCGATCATGCTGGAAAAAGGAGCTTTCGACAACGTAAGTGAATTGCTGCGTCCGGAATGTTTTTATTCCGATGCACATCAACGGATCTTTCGTGCCATGCAATCGTTGACCGAAAACAGTTCACCCATCGACCTGCTGACAGTTGTTGAAGAATTGAAACGGCGCGAGGAACTGGAAATGGTAGGGGGGGCTTATTATATTACCCGTTTAACCAATGCGGTAGTATCGGCCGCCAATATCGAGGCACATGCCCGGATCATTCTTGAGAAGTTTTTACAACGGGAATTGATTCGCATCAGCGGGGAAGTCATTGGCGATGCTTACGAAGAAAGTACAGATGTTTTTGATTTGCTCGATCATGCCGAGAGTAAATTGTTTGAGATCACGAACAATTATCTGCGTAAGAATTTTGAAGAATTCAGCACAGTTTTGGTTAAAACCATTGAACGCATTGATGACCTCAGGAAGAAGAATGAAGATGTTACGGGTGTGCCGTCCGGATTTCCCGGTATGGATCGCGTAACATATGGTTGGCAACAAACCGATTTGATCATTCTGGCTGCACGACCTGCGGTGGGTAAAACCGCTTTTGCGTTGAATCTGGCCCGGAATGCGGCCCTGAATCCTACAAAGCCTACGGGGGTAGCATTTTTCTCACTTGAGATGAGTGCCGCTCAGTTGGTTCAAAGGATCCTCTCCGCAGAAAGTGAAATCATGTTGGAGAAGATATCCAGAGGTCGTTTGGAAGATCATGAAGTACAACAGTTGTATAAGAAAGGGATTGAGCGACTGCAAAAGGCCCCTCTTTTTATTGATGATTCTGCGGCGCTCAATATTTTCGAATTGCGCGCAAAAGCCCGCAGACTGGTATCGAAACATAATGTAGGGTTGATCATCATTGACTATTTACAATTGATGAGTGGTTCGAGTGAAAACCGGAATACCAACCGTGAGCAGGAAATCAGTACCATCTCGCGCAACCTCAAAGGATTGGCGAAGGAGTTAAAAGTTCCCATCATTGCACTTTCTCAGTTAAGTCGTGAAGTGGAAAAACGAAAAGACGGCAATAAAATGCCACAGCTGAGTGATCTTCGTGAGTCAGGAGCCATTGAACAGGACGCCGATATGGTGATGTTCTTGTACCGTCCCGAGTACTATGATATAACGACCAATGAAATGGGAGAGAGCAATAAAGGAGAAACACACGTGCGTATTGCAAAGCACAGAAACGGTTCTCTGGAAACGATC
>CANGQQ010000035.1 GCA_947456025.1 Chitinophagaceae bacterium
TTTCAAAACAATTCTTAAACGGTAATACAGAACACCTTGCAGTTTGCTTATGGTTGTATCTACGTAAGAATAATCGATACTTTGCAGAAGCAACGGATTTGCCTCAACTGTTGCAAGTTTTCCGAATAACACCTGATCAAAACTCCTTTCAATTTCAAAATAAGCGACTTCCGTTCTACAAACAGCACTCCATGAAAGCTGAGCCGTTTCTTGTTTCAACAAAGCTTGAAAAGAAAGAATTTCACATTCCAAAAGGAAAGAATGACATCTCCAATCACGTTCAAAATTGCAACCAAACATCGGAATGGTTCGTTGCACCGTTGTATGAGAGCCGGGGGCCACATCACCGGTAAAACTACCACTGCCTCCCATTCGAGATGAGGTTCCTTTACTGTTGGTGTTGTTTGCATCAAAACGATCGTCCAGCCCATCATCATCCGTATCAATCCCGGTAAGCGTTACCTCATCATCCACCAGTCCGTTTAAATTAAAATCATTCCCTTCAAAACGGTCTATTAATCCGTCCGAATCTGTATCCAGATCCCGGTAGTCCGGAATACCATCATTATCCTGGTCATTGGGAGCAACTCCATTTCCACCGAAACCTGCAAAATTATCGTAACTGTTATCCAGTCCGTCGCCATCTGTATCTATGTTAACCGGCAGCAAGTAAGATGAAGTTGACAAGCCTTCTACATTATCGGGGATGCCATCATCATCGGAATCAATATCATACGGATTTGTACGTCCCGTAGCATCCGTATTCGGCAGGTTCAATGATGACAACGCAACAATTGTTGTATTCCATCCATTGGAATTTACGGCTCCGTCTACTCGTCCATCCCAATTGACATCAGAAAAATTCGCTTCTCGCACATCGGTTATGCCATCGCCATCACTATCCAAATCATAAGGATTGGGCTTACTGTCTGCATCCATATTTTTATACGGCCAGCTGTCACAACGTCCATCGTTGTTTAAATCGGCACCGGTCCGAAGTAATGCATTAGAAGCATTTTCTGCAATACCGTCATTCCCCACATCACCATCTATTGCATCCGCCATTCCATCGCCATCAACATCCACAAAAACATCCACCATCCCGTTGTGGTTATTGTCTGTGCCATACACCTCTACCAGATCCGGAATACCGTCGTTGTCACTATCCAGGTCCAAATAATTGGGCACTCCATCACCATCCGTGTCTAAGGGACCTAATCCCAAACCGGATTGATGAACCCCTGTGTTATTGGCGTCGACATTTTGTGAAAAACCATCATTGTCGGTCTCTGTATAGTTATCGATACGGCCATCGCCATTAGCATCAACACCAAAACTTTCAACGGTATCCGGAATGCCATCATTGTCACTGTCCAGATCCAGGTGATTGGGGATGCCATCTAAGTCTTGATCCATTTGATCGTTCACACCATCGCCATTTGAATCTGTAAAGCCCGAAAATTGAGGATCGTTGAAATTAGGAACACCATCATTGTCCGAATCGGCACTGGGATCAAAATTGTCATTAAACCCATCGGTATTATGATCAATGTACCCCGGATAATGAACATCATTCCAGTTCAAAATACCATCATTGTCGTGATCGCCCCAGGCCAGTGGATTATTCAACTCAACATAATCCGGGATTCCATCATTATCGTCATCAATATCTGGACATGCAGTTACAAAAACATTGATTTGTACGGTATCATCACATGATCCCGGACCATCATAATAAGCATAGAGAACCCGACTGAAATTGATGACTGTAGCCGGATTAAAAGCTGTACCGTCATTAAAAGGAAATCCTGAGTAAAAACGGTATCCGGTAAAACTTGTTACGGGTAATGTAACCGTGGTAGTGGGACAGATGTTCGCAATGGCTGTATCTTTTAAACTTCTGCAACTACCGGTAACAATGTTTTCAACCATACCATCTAAGAAACAACCGGAGACACTTTGCTTACTATCTTCCAAAAAAGTAATTCCCGATGTTGGTCCCGTATAACGCACCCAAGCTTTGTTGCGAATGGTGCTGTTACATGTACGCAAGAAACAGGAGTTAGTTGTATAAACCGAAAACCAAACGGATCCCGAAGCCCCAAGTGCCAATGTTCCGCCACTCACTCCACTAGCACCGGTACCCACTCTGAAAATGACCCGGTTGTTCACATGGTCATACTCGGCCTCATCGTCTCCAATGGCGTCTGTTTTTGCAACGCCATTAATGAATAAACTGTTTGGCTTATAACTGGTTCCAACAGGAATCGTATCATAAATTACGGTGTAAGTGCTAAGATCATTGCCGTTGTTAATATAGGAAAGATCGTATCGTAATTCCTCACCACCCAAAAGAGCCCCTCCATTAACATCCGTTGAACTCTTAAGTAACCGAACAAACGGATCCATGATACTGATCGATGCCGTAACGACTTGTAAAATAAAATTTTCGCTTGGAGATGCTATACGAATGGTTGCGGACGTTTGGTTGTTTCCCAGGTTTACATTTCCTGCATTGGGCAAATCAATGATATCTGCGTCATAACCTAATGTATTTTGAAAAGCAGGATTGCGTGTTGTAACAACAGCCCCCTTATATGATATAGTGCTGTTCCACATATCATTCAAATTGCTCGTGGCATTAGGGGTTAGGTTAATGAATGCAGGAGCGCCTGCCTGACGGAATGCGAAAGAATCGGTTGCACTTCTGTCGCCGTCGTAACATACAGCCCCTAACTCACAGGTTACGGGTCCGGTAAGTGGTGTATTAAACCCATTAAGCACCACATCTACAGGCGGTTGTCCCTGATCAACGATTGCATTACCATCAAACACATTCAGTTCACGAATGATGTCATTTAAATTTTCATAAGCCACCACGATCGTCCAACCACCATATCCATTATTGATGCCAATAGGCCCTACAACATCCGCTACGGTATAGGTACCATTGGGACTGGCTACATTCAATAAGGAAGTAATATCTCTGTAACACTTGTACCCGGTATGTGGCAACCCGGGAACCAATGCTGCATTATGGTAATCGGTTTGTGTAGATGTGATTGTGGTGTAGGTTGAAGAACCGGGAACTTTAAGTTTACAGGTTGTTTCACCTGTGATCCAGCCCGTGTTTGTACCATTCGTACCTTGTCCGGCACCCCAATACAAGCCTGCCCATAAAATTGAAGAACAAGAAGGAAGTGATAAATCAGCCGTGCTGGAATTGAAAGCAGACGACCCTGTCAAACTTAAATTAAAAGAAACATCCGAACTGGATGCTGCTGCCTGATGAATTTCGACTGCAATCACATTATTACCCGATACAAAATTGGTATTCGGAATTGAAAACGTAATAACAGCATCTTCAACAGCAGAAGAGGCCAAGGTGGCCCATGTTACGGCTCCCGCAGGCATGTTGTTGCGGGCGACCTCCACGCCATTTACATAAACCACATAACCATCATCGCGCTCCACATTAAATGTAAAAGAGCTTATAGCGGCCGGGTTGGATATGTTGACCGTGCGTCTGAAATAATAAGAAATGTATTTATTACCCGAGGGCGTGCACAATGTACCGCCACCTCCGGAAGGTATACAAGTTGCTTCATCTCCATCACCATAACCCAATTCTCCATTTCCTGAAGGCCATGCAGCGTCATTGAAGCCTACGGTATTCCAGTTATTGGGATAATTCGCCTGTGTATTGGCCCAGTACTTCCAGGATGAACCCATTGGAATATAGGTTGTGGCATCTACATTGATGTTGATAGCCGACCCATTGTTGTTACGGGTTGTCCCGTTGGGAGGTGCCTCCCCGGTACCCGGATTGCCGGAACCAACTCCAGAAGTTGAAATACTGGTGTTGGAAACATATACAATGTTTCCCCTAACCGAAGGGTTGTAATAACGGAGTGAAAAAGGGCGGATTGATTGCGCAAAAACTTGAAAACTGAGGGCAAACCAACCCACAATGAATATGGGTAGAGTTCTTTTCATAGTACGGATTTGTCTAAAGTTAAATATAATATTTTTATGGTACAAGTATTTTCTGAATTAAAACGGATCCGGATTTTGTTGTCACCTCACAAACATAGACCCCCGGATTTACCGAAAAAGATCTGGTAAGTAAACTCTTCCCCTCTTTTAAATGTTCGCGGGCGATCACTTTCCCATTGATTTCGGTTACTGAAATTGTAAGCGGAACGGATAGATTCCGCTTGATTTCCAACTGTATGGATTTGTCATTTCCGGCTCGCACTTGAACTTCAACGGCAGAAGTTGGGTGTTTGCTTACAAATCGCAAACCCAGCATCTCCATTCTTCCATCAAAATCTTCCTGTAACAATCGATAATACGTTGTTCCTTTAATCGGATGCCCATCTCTGTATGTATATTGAAATTGTGTCGTTTGATTTTTCATGACCGTGCCAATGCGATTGAACAATCTTCCATCAATCGACCGTTCAATATGGAAGCGATGGTGATTGACTTCCGAACCAACTTTCCAGTTTAACTCGACATAACCGTCTTTTAATACAGCATCAAAGTTTAATAACTGAACCGGCAATGCTCCGCTCGCAGTAACCGTAAACTGATCTGTTACACATCCGTAATTGTCCGTAACTGTGTAATTGGTTGCTGCATTGTCCGGAGGATGAACCGTAACACTTCTGGATGTTTCGGTTGTTGACCAACTGTGCTCTCCTGGCCAAGAGGCCGTCAACAACTGACTACCTCCGTTTACGACACTATAATTGGTAACACGATTGACATCTTTCAAAATGGTGAAGCGATCAAAGATGGTACCGTTTCGGCGCAACATTTTCGCATCTAAACGATTATCCTCCACTTCAAAATAAAAGATCCCTGCATCATTCACAGCATACGGCATGGCATTGGCGCCAAAACCGGCATTCGTTCCTCCGCTTGCACCCGCAGAACCGGCTACAACATAAACCGTTCCATGATTAGCAGGTGTAGAATTGTATACATAAGGACAAGTACCGGCACTTGTATACGTTGCACTTGAAGTGCTAACGGCATGTGTCACGGGGCTGAAAGAGGTCCATGAACCTGTAAAATTGCGAAGTAAATAGCCCCGCTCATAGGCATGACTGTGTCCACAAATGATAAGATCTACCCCCCGGTTTTCCAGGTAGGTGATGAAATTTTGTCTGATGTTAACCAAATCACCCTCTGAATCGGAATTGTGGCTAGACTTCGTATACGGTGGATGATGCCAGTAGGCTACAACCCATTTTCGGGTATTGGCTGCCAGATCTGCATTAATCCATGTTTTCAATGCACTGGACCCATTGGTTTGCATATCGGTACCATCCGTCTCTACCCCGTAAGAATCAAGCGATAAAAAATGAACAGGTCCTATGTCAAATGAATAATAATTCGGCTTGTGTGATGGCACGCCTCCACATTCGCCATTCTGCGGAACCGTAAAATGAGTATGATAAGGCATCGACCGGGATGTTTTATTTGCCGAGGTGTTGCCATAATCGTGATTGCCCGGGGCAGGATACAACTTGTGATTCTTTAAAATTGAAGAACCGTAAATTCCAAAAAACTTGGAGGTGTACTCTGCATCGGTACCTGAATTATAAGCATTGTCACCCATCAATATCCAGGCATCCGGAGCATCAATACCGTTGGCATTCAGATAGGATTGATAATTCGCGAGATTGTCATCCTGATAGGCCGCATTATTTCTTCCACAATCACCAAATGCTGCTACTCGAACCTTTCGCGTTGTGGATGCCCCCGGATTGGTTCTGAAAAAATTATCTGTTCCGGATTGCAAAACCGTTCCATCCGTTGTTCCAACTTCGTAAAAATATTTTGTATCGGGTTGCAGCCCCGTTACACGAACAACATGATCGGTTACCGGACAGGTTTCATCCGAAACAGAATAAGTATAGGCTCCATGAGTTGTGCCAATACGAACCCTTCCCAAGGACGCTACATTGGTCCTCCACCTGATTGTAATTGCGGTTTCATTGCCGGATTGCAAATAAGGACTTCGTGTTAAAACCGGAATCCCTCCACCAGCTGTTGCAGTGAGCTGAAGGTTAAAGGATAAGTCTGAACTGGAAACATCACTTTGATGTATTTCAACCGCAATGGTATTAACTCCTTCCACAAAAACACATTGCGAAAGTGAAATTGAAACCGGTGTAGTTTCAGCGGCACCTGAGATAGCTGCAGTTGCGGGTGTTGTATAGGATATCACTCCCGATGGCATGTTATTTCGAGCAACCTCAACGCCATTCACATAAATCACATATCCATCATCACGAATCACATTCATTAAAAACCCGGACAAAGAAGAAAGTCCGGCAATGGTAAACGATTTTCTAAAATAGGTCGTAAGATGCTTGGGCGTACAAGTAGCAACAGGTATACATCCTGCATTAATAACCGTTGACTCCCCACCATCACCATATCCCATTTCTGTAGCACCTGAAGCCCATGAAGCATCATTAAAAGAAACGGAGCTCCATATGGTCCCCTGATCGGAACCATTATCCAGATACTTCCAGGTGTCCCCATATGAAATAAATGATGACGGCGCACTGTTTCCAATCAATTCGAGATCAAACGAAATATCTGAACTGGTATTGGAATTTTGATGTATCTCAACAGCAATTATATTGGTGCCGCTTGAGAAAAACGACGAGGACAAGGTAGCCGTTTGTGCAGTTCCCCCATCATCCGATGCTGCCGATGAAGCCAAAGTTGTATAGGTACGACCTACAGGCATATTGTTGCTGTAGCGTTCTACCCCATTGATATAAATCACCACTCCATCATCGCGTCTAACATTTAATGTAAAATCAGTAAATGAAGCAGGATTTGCAATCGTTATAGTTTTTCGAAAGTAGGTTGTAATATGCTTGGGACCGCAACTTGAAATTGGACTACAGCCTCCATGACTTACGACAGTGGCTTCATCTCCATCACCGTATCCGAATTGCCCGTTTCCGGATAACCAGGATGCATCATTAAAACCGGTTCCATACCAGGATGTACCCTGATCTGATCCATTATCGAGGTACTTCCATGTACTACCGAATGGTACAAATACGGTTTGTGCATGCAATTTGACCTGAAAAATCAGAACAAACAGAAGCAATAAAGAAAGAAAGTTGATGCGTTTAGACGCCTTCATAAGTATTGGATCATTTGCTGAGTGTAAAATTGTAAAATTCATTTGAAAGAAACAATAGCTTCTTTGAAAATGTATAATACAGGCTTGAATTAAGTAATTTTACTGATCTCTAAAACCCTCTCTGGAATGCGTGTATCTGACTCAAAAACGATGCGGAAATCCTTGAAACAAGCCATCACTTTAAAACGTAGTTTTACGTTCACATTTGCGGCATTCCTCATGATTTGGATGTTCTGTTTTTCGGAACAGCAGCCAGCCATACCGCATGAACTCAACCACTATTTCAAGCAAGTTCTGAATCAGAATACAACAGAACTGGAACGGCTCAAAACATATTGCAGCGAAAAAAAGTCAAAATCAGCACTACAGAATCAATTCAAAAAATGCAGATTGCTGTATAAGAAATTATCTGTATTCACCGATTATTACACGCCCCTCTTCGCTCAAAAAATGAACAGTCCCGCTATTGAACGTATCGAATCAGGTGTAGCGGATCAACTATTACCACCAGAAGGATTTCAGTTAATCGAAACCCTTCTGTTCAACAACGGAAGCCATGTGCCCCATGAAGAAATTCAGCAAGCCGTATCAAAAATGATTTCTCACTTCCCTCATACAGATCCTGTCTCTGAACAACTGTATTCGTATGAATCAGCATTGATTTGGGAAGCGCTGCGAACCAAACTGGTAGACATTGCCACATTGGGAATCACGGGCTTTGATTCGCCAATTGCACTGCATTCATTACCCGAAGCTAGCGCCAGTATGACCGGCATATCGGATGTACTCCTTATCATCCAAAGCTGTTTACATCCCAACCAACAGCGACTATGCCGACAATTGGTCTTGGATCTCAAACAAGCATCAATCCACTTAAACCGTTCGCCTTCTTTCAATGCGTTTGACCGTCTTCATTTCTTATCCGAGATACTGAACCCAATCTACCGCAAACTGATTGTGCTGCGCCAAGAGGCCCAAATCAAAACACCTGAAGGCAGAAGTGCTGTAAATCATGAGGCTCCTTCCATTTTTGACCCGACGTTTTTCCAGATCAATTTTTATGGCCCGCCCAAGGAATACTGGGCTACTCCTCAGCGTATAGAACTGGGACAAAAAATATTTGAAGATCCGATCCTTTCCGGTGACAGCTCCAGAAGTTGTAAAAGTTGCCATCTGCCGGAAAAAGCATTTACTGATGGAATAGCAAAACCTTACTCGCTGGATCAGGAACTACTCATCAACCGCAATACACCAACGCTTCTTTATGCCGGACTCCAAACCAAACAATTCATGGATAGCAGATCCGATATTTTAGAGAATCAATTAACGGAAGTCATCCACAATGCGAATGAAATGAACGGCAACCTGAAAGATATTGTCCAACGGATGAGAAGAAACCCCGAATACATTCGTCAATTCCAACAAGCTTATCCGGATGAGCCAACACCCCTTAACGCATTTACACTGGCAAACTCATTGGCAAATTATATTCGCTCATTAAAGCCGTTCAACTCAAGATTTGATTTGTACATGCAAGGAGCGCGAAACACTTTAAACACGGCAGAAAAAAATGGATTCAACTTGTTTGCCGGAAAAGCCAAATGTGCCACCTGCCATTTCCTGCCTTTACTGAACGGTGTCGTTCCTCCATTCTTTCAGGAAACTGAATCTGAAGTATTAGGCGTCCCCCAATACAAAGATGCGATCTGGGTTGACCCGGATGAAGGAAAATACCATACAACAAAATCAAATCTGCATAAATATGCTTTTAAAACTCCAACGTTGCGAAACATTGCGTTGACAGCTCCTTATATGCACAACGGCATTTATACAAACCTGGAGGATGTTATCGAGTTTTACAATAAGGGAGGGGCGGCAGGCCTGGGAATCAAGTTGCCCAACCAAACACTTAGCCCCGAACCTTTACAACTGACGACCGAAGAGCAAAAAAATCTGATTCTGTTCCTAAGAGCACTTACCGATCAGGATTTAAATAACCCGGCAATTCCTTTTTAAGAGTTTCAAGAACGCTACACGCAAATTCACTACTTTTATCCTTTGAACGAATCATATGAATCAAAACAAACCGGCCATTGGCTTCAGCTGTGGTGACCTGAACGGAATCGGAATCGAAACCATTATAAAAACATTAAGTGACAACCGTATATTCGAGTTTTGCACACCGGTTGTCTTTGCTTCAAATAAGACCATCAACTTTTACAAAAAAGGATTGCAGGAACTGCATTTCAACTCTCAATCCATCAAAGACTTCCAACGACTGAACACTAAAATGGTCAATGTTTACAGTTGCTGGGAAGATGAGGTCAACATTACCCCCGGGCAATTGAACGAAACCGGAGGCAACTATGCCATCCAGTCTTTAAAAGCCGCGGTACAGGCACTTAAGGACGGACATATTCACGCTTTGGTCACGGCACCTATTCATAAAAAGAATGTGCAAAGCGAAACATTTCAATATACAGGACACACCCCCTATCTCAAAGATGCTTTTGGCGTGCCCGACGTACTCATGCTCCTGACAGCCGAAAATTTGCGTGTTGCTTTACTAACAGAGCATGTACCTGTTGGTGAATTGTCCAAACACATCAGCAGAGAGAAAATTGTGAGCAAGCTCAAAATCCTTAACCAATCCCTGAAAAAAGATTTCGGCATCACCAAACCTAAAATTGCGGTATTGGGCCTGAATCCACATGCCGGTGATGAAGGGCTGATTGGAAAAGAAGAAGAAGAAATCATCAAGCCGGCTATTAAAGAAGCAAAACAAAATGACATACTCTGTTTTGGCCCCTATAGTGCCGACGCTTTTTTTGCACGTGGCCAATACGATAAATTTGATGCTGTTTTGGCTATGTATCACGATCAAGGGCTCATCCCCTTCAAATCACTGGCCATTGGTGAAGGCGTAAATTATACAGCAGGACTGCCTGTTATTCGTACCAGTCCGGATCACGGCACCGCCTTTGATATTGCAGGAAAAGGGAAAGCCGACGAGTCGTCCTTACGGGAGGCCATGTTTACAGCCATCGATATCTACAACAGTCGCAATGAATATTCCGCTGCACGTCGCAACCCCATGCGTAAAATGAGCGGCGCCATTTTGGCCAGATCGGTTGACGAAAAAATTTCGGAAGAATAACGCCGTGCCTGTAACAAGGAAGCATGGATCCAAATGTCCTGTTACGGTAGCTTACCGGCCCCTTTGTTGATGATGTAGGAATTGTAAACGATTTCGATTCGTCCCTTCTTGTTTTTGGGTAATTCTTTCTTTACGGATCCATCATCATATTCAAACGTAATACCCTTGGGTAATTTATAGTCTTTCGTATTGAATAAAAACAGTGCTTTATCCGGCAGCCCCCACTCACTGTACTTGCCATAGAGCATTTCTATTTCATAGGTGCCGTTTTCTCTTGTTGTAGTCGTTACTTTTCGGATGAGCAACTGCTTTTCATCAATGTAAAGTGTTGAAAGTACCATATCGCTGTTTTCATCCGTTGGCAGAAGTTTAACCATTCTTAACTGTGTGCCCCATAAAACAACAGTTCCCACATCGATTACTGTGTACCCGTTTGCCGGAATGATGGAATTGACATTGATCGCAATTCCTTTCTTAGGCAATAAGGAAAGCCCCCCATCTCGTTTGATAAGAAACTGATCCGGACGCTTAAAATACGTACGGATTCTCGATACAGGAGTCTTTATAAATACGATATCCGTTTTCATGATACCCGTAGCCATGTAATCATCGACCCGATCGATTTTCTTTTTAACTGTTTGTAACAATGCTGTTGCGTTTTGAGCAAACCCATGGGCTGAACAAAAAAGAAAGAAACCACATATTAAAGTAAATCTAAAGCTCATCGTATTAATTTGATTGACACAATAACTTGCCTCATTCAGGAAAGAATGTCTTTTCGATTAAAAATACCGATTGCGATACCCACAAAGCCCACGATATGCAAAACCAGAATTCCCGCCGATTTTAAAATTGCCTTACTGTTTGCAATGGTCCCGGGCAGTGCATTTCCGTCGGCATCCACTTTCATATCAAAAAAACCTTTCCAACCAATCATGTGCGAGGTAAAGAAAAAATGTTTGATTTCCTGAAAAAACGGGATGTCCATGGTGGACAGAATCGTTAGAACGATGACGATACTCATTGTTGCAACAATAGGCCCGATCGAATTATCTGCAAAAACCGATAAGAGGAACCCTAGAGCCGCAACCGCAATCAATGAAATGGCAGCGAATCCAAAAGCCAGCAAATAACGCCACATCAGATCGTTTTCATTGATGAGCACTACTTCATAACTTTTGGCGTTCATCATGCCATCTGTTCCAAACAAGAGTATTGATCCCAAAAGTGCCAGTAAGGCAATCCACAAGAGGAGCAGGATCACATAGACCGATGTTGCGAAAAATTTACTGAATAACAATTCTGTACGACTGACCGGCTTTGTAAGCAACAACCGTAAGGTACCCATATTCGCCTCCCCTGCAATCATATCGGCAGCAATCAGCGCAACCAACAAGGGTACATGAATCAATAAGGTTTGCAAGATGATAAAACATACAAAATAGCCATTGACAGGATTGCCGCCGATGTCAAACCGTTCACTGATATCTTTCATGACAAATTCAAGATACTTACGACCATCCACATAGATGGCGGTTTGAATCAGCAATACAATTGCCAATACAGCAGCAAATGCGATATAAGTTCTGGGTTTTCTGAATATTTTAAAAACCTCAATTTGAATAAGGGTCCACATGTTGATTGGCAGATGTAAGTTTTAAGAAATAATCTTCCAGTTTGTTTTTGGAAGCGATTCCAAGAACGCCCACGTTGTTTTGAACCAGAAACCGGGTTAATAATGGGATTCGTTGCTTTTGGATTTGTAGTTCAATCAAAGGCCCCTTTTGATTCAAAGATGCATTTGCAAAATCAGACTGTTGCAACAAGTTGAAACAAACTTCCGGAGCATCCGTCTCTAATTCTACCAACATTTCGGAAGGATAGAATAAAGCATCCACCGATCCTTCAACCATTTTTTTCCCTTTATCGATGATCAGCATACGGGTTGCCACTTGTTCCACTTCATTGAGCAGATGGGACGAAATCAGAATCGTTTTATGCAGCGAACGACTCAACAGCAATAATAAATTCCGGATATCTGCAATTCCCTGAGGATCGAGACCATTGGTTGGTTCATCCAAAATAATCAGCTCCGGATCCTGCACCAATGCGATAGCAATACCCAAGCGCTGCTTCATGCCCTGAGAGTATGTCCCCACCTTACTTTCGGCTCTTGAAGCCAAACCCACCAAATCAAGCTTCTCCATTAACACTTCACGTTTGCTGGAGCAACCACTCATTTGAGCAAACAAGCGCAGATTTTCAAATGCGGTTAAATACCTGTAATGATCGGGACGTTCAATAATGGCCCCTATTTTTCGTAACACCTCTTTGCGATGGGTTTTCAATGGATACCCGAATAGCTCAACTGTTCCGGATGTTGGAGCTATCAAAGAAAGGAGTATACGAATGGTAGTTGATTTGCCGGCACCATTTTGACCTAAAAAACCATAAACATCTCCCCGGTGAATGGAAAACGACAGATCGTCCACCGCTTTTAAGGTGCCAAATTGCTTGGTAAGCCCCTCTACCCGAACCAACAATTCGTTTTTATTCATAGCAGATTAACATTATAATCCATTGAATGTTTGTACTCATTAAAAATAGTGAAGCTTTTCGTTCCAAAATGATGAATTTACCCCCTTGAAAAACAAAGTACTGCTCTAAACTGACCAATCTCATAGATCAAGTTCTTTTGAATCATTTGAAGGCGATTCGCCAACACATACTTTCGTTAAAAGTTAAATCCCATGGAACTGCCTGCTTAATTCCAATTATCATCCTAACCTTCCTCTGAAAAACCATCAAAAATCCACTGTTTTGTGGCAGCCATATTCTCAAAACCATAAATCATCAATTATGAAACGCAAGATTACCCATTCAGGGTTTCAATTCACGGGATTATTGATTGCCCTATTTGCACTTTGTACCCTTTCATCGTATGCACAGATTTACAGGGGTTTTACCAAAATTTACTCCGATAACCTGAGGGGAGGTCATACGATCATAGGCAATACGTTAATGGCACAATACACTTCCTCAAGTCACACCACCGTCAACACCACGGCGATGAATCAGTTCAGAAATGCGACCCGTACAAGTGACTATGTAAACGACAATAGTGATATGTATTTTGTTGACGTTGACCCCGGCAGCAATTCTCAGTACAATTCATCGTCTGCCGATTTGATTTTACCGACCGGCAGCAATACCATTAAAATGGCAAGATTGTACTGGGGTGCGCGTGTTGCTAACAACGCCATCGTCAATACACCGGAAGCCAATTCCAACATCCGAAGTATTAAAATCAGAAAAGGCACGGCAGGTGGATACCTTGCCTTGACGGCGCCGGCAAGCCAACTTGACAAAACCGTCATGTCCAACTACACCAGCCATTCCGTTTATCAGGCTTATGCCGATGTAACTGATTTTATTCAGGCAAATGGAGCCGGCACTTATACAGTAGCAGACATTACAGCATTTGAAGGAAGTGTTGCTAACGGGGGTGGCTATGCAGGATGGTCATTGGTGGTTGTTTATGAAAACCCAATTTTACCTTACAGTAGCGTTCGCGTGTACGACGGATACATGCAAGTATTCAACGGCGGTTCCCCTCAAACACAATCCATTACCTTAACCGGTTTGGATGCGCCTTCCGGAGGCATGACATTTGGAAGTGCGTATATGACTGCCATGACCTGGGAAGGAGACAGCTACCTGACTGCCGATTATTTCAAAATTAATGGCACACAATACAGCAATTTACTTTCAACCGGAGCCGTATTGAACCCGGCCACCAATTTCTGGAACGGCACCATCACCAAAATGGACTCCGTTACTCAAAGAGGCTATCATGTTACGGCCAAGAGCCCGAACTATGTGAATCAAATGGGCATTGACATTGACGAGTTTTATGTTGGAGGTACCTATGGGATCGTAGAAAATGCGACACAGGTGAATATTGAATTTGGAACAGAAAGTGATCAGTATTTCCCCAGTTTGTTTGCATTCACCATGCGCATGAAAGATCCTCAAATTCAACTCGATAAATCTGTAACAGATGCAAGCGGCGACTTTAAAGTACAGCAATATGAAGTATTAACCTTCACGCTTGAAGGACAAAATCTGCCATCTGCAGCCGGACATAGTTACAATACCGTTGTAACCGATACATTGCCCGGAACAGTTGACTACGTAGCCAACTCCATGTTCATTTGGAACGGCAGCAACTGGATTCAATTAACAGATGCCGCGGGTGATGACATTGCTGTTAAGGGATATTATGCACCAACTACCAGTCATTTCATCAAATTCCATGTGGGAACAGGAGCAAACGCAACGAATGGAGGCGAATTAATTGAGGGCGCTACTTTCAAAGTGAAGTTTCAGGTACAGGCGAAAGCCAATGTGAGTGTTGTAAACACTGCTCGCATGATTGGATGGAACCAACCAATTACGCAGTCCTTCTTTGATGATGCTTCCGCTGCCTTACCCGGAGATCAGGCACCTCTTGCCGTCAAACTGTTATACTTCAATGGAAAATTCATTGGCAATCAGGTACAGCTTGAGTGGAAAGTAGCTGCTGAGCAACAAACCGACTATTATCTAATCGAACGCAGTACCGATGGTCGAAACTTCATAAAAGCAGGCCAGGTTCCCAGCCATCGTTCCGACAAGACAGAAAGCATTTACAGATTTACAGATCCGTCAGCAGATCCGTCTGTTGCTGTCTTCTACCGGGTACGGGAAGTTGACCTCAATGGTAAATTGAGCGAATCCGGTATTCTGAAATTAAGTGGCAATCTGGAATCAAACCGCTTCTCATTAGCTGGTCAAAATCCGGTGAATGGTTTCGTCAGCATGCAAGCTACCTTGAAAAACAATGTTCCACTGATGATCCGTGTTTTATCATCAAACGGTGCCGTTATGCACTCCCAGTCTTTGAATGGTCAAAAAGGCACTAATTTGTACCGTTTGGATGCGTTCAATGGATTGAGGGATGGTGTCTACATTGTAGAAATAACAGATGGTACTGTTCGACAAGTGTTCAAGGTTGTGAAACAATAATTAAAAGAGAAAAAAAAGAACGGTCGCTGCTCGCGACCGTTTTTTATAATCAAATCTGCATTGTAGATCGACAAAGTATTACACCGGATTTTTGTATTCAAATGGTCGGTTTTCACTTTCGATATAAAATAATTTTTTAACCTTGAATCATAAAATACTTAAGTCCCCACGTTTTTAACCATTGATTATGACTTTTTGATTTTACTTGCCAAAAACAAGCGAAACTCATGCTCCGCATCACTGTCTGCAAATGCAGTTTTCGGGATCAGGAAAAAGGAACGATCATCGATGTACAAATGAAAAAAATGAGGTGTTTCCAGAAAATACTGAAAGGAACGATAAGTCCAATCCTTGGAACCCATACTATTCTCTAAATGCATATAGTCATCCAAAAATGAAATCCGAAACGAATCTTTAAAAGTTCGGGCACGCTGATATATGGTAAACGGCAGAATGAACCAGATTGTGAGCATAAGCAAAAACCATAAAAACGAACTCATCAAAAAAGCAACAGGAGCAATTTTTTTCCAGAAAAACATGGCCGCAGCAAACAAGGCAAAAACATTGATCAGTATAATTAAAATCCGTATTTCCTTTTTGGAAACAAAATGATAGCGTAATGCCTGAATGACTTTTTTACGGTCGTAGTCAAATGAAATGTTCATGCTGATCTTTTATAATGCCTCAAAGTTAAAAGTTAACGCTTGCGGAATCGTTCCCTAATTAAAATCTTTTGAAACTCTTTTCATTCTTTAGTCTGCTTACATACAACTCCCTGGCAAATACGTGTACAATCGCCGCTCAACGCGCGGCTTTCAATTCGCTTTCTGATAAACTCCATTGTTTCAGTACATTCCCATTAACGCCCACAAATTCAATGCGCAATTGACGTCGCCCCTTGGATCCTGTAATCGACACGCGACCATAATTCTGTTGTTGATCGATGCCCAACACCCTATATGGATTGGTTCTTTCCGGACCCCCAAACGCATGCGTGCCGCTGGTAAGAGGCGAAACGGTTATATCATACAAAGGATAGTTGCCAACACGCTCTGTCTTGATGATTTCACTGTGATGCCGGTCGCCACTGAAAAAAAGAACGCCGCTTACAGTATGCAAGGTCAAAAAATCCATCAAGACATCGTATTCTGCCGGGAAATCCCGCAATTTATCATAAGGTGAAACAGAATTTAAAATCTGGCTTCCGTTCACGATAATTTTAAAGGTTGCCTTACTATACAAGAGTGCATTCTTCAGCCAGTCCATCTGTACCTTACCCCACATTTCCTTCCCGGGATTCGGTTTCCCGTCAATGGAATCTTTCATTTGATCGGAACAACGCCACCAACGATCGTCCATCAGAAAAAAATCAACATCACTATAAGAATACATGGTATAGATCCCCTGTCCGTTTTGACCCAATGAAGGATTCATCCAATAGTGCGCGAAAACATCTTTGGAAACAGGCTTTAAAACATAATGCTTTCCAATATCATTAGGGCCAAAATCATGGTCGTCCCAAATTGCAATGTGCGATGTAGATTTAAGAAAGGGTTGCAGCACAGGAAGCGAACGATCATGCGATGCTCTGCTCCATAAGCCCCATTCGTCAAAATAATCTACTTCCCTTGTGTACCAGTTGTCGCCCATCCAAAGCATGAATGCGGCCGGGTCCTCTGCCATAGTTTGGAAGATGGAGGAATCGCCACCATAGGGTTTTCCGGGACGGTCAACAGACGGGTCGTTAAAAAAAGCGCAGGACCCGGTTAAAAATGTAAAGTCAGGTGCCGGCTTTCGATGTTGCCAAAGATCTTTCGTTGTAAATGCACCATCCGCTTTAAAGGGTTTCTTCTCATTAGGACGATTGATCAAAAATTGATATTCATAGATCGTTGAGGGCTGTAAATCGGTAACAAAAAATGTTATGGGTGCAAACCACTGATCGGATGTTGTTTTCCGGGAAATCCTTCGGGCCTGAGTCATTGCACCCCGTTTCCAATACCATAAATCCACGGAACTGCCGGGTTTGACTTCAATCCAAAGCTTTGCGGTTCTCAATTCAACAGGTCCCAACATAGGCCCTCCTACCCGCTGTGCGAAAACCATTCTGCTCGCAAACAGAACAACAACCATTAGAAACAACCGAAGGCCGCATTGCATAACTTCGTATTTATTGTATGATGAATTTGAGGCATTGCAAGTTACTTAAAGTTTGCAGGAACCATAAGGCGCCTGTTTTTACAGTCCTGTTTCTGTTCCTGCTTGCTTCGATTTCGTGCAAAGAGCAAGAGCAAAAACACACGGCAACAAGAAGTTTTTATTACTGGAAAACACGCTTGCAATTCTCCGATAAAGAAGCACAGGCACTTCGTCAACTTCAAATCACGAACTTGTACATTAAGTTTTTTGATGTAGGGTTGAACGGCTCAATCAAGGAAGCACAACCTATCGGCAAAATACAAATGACACCCGCTGCCATTCAAACGTTGAATCAACTTTCCATTTCTGTAATACCGGTCATCTTTATAACCAACGAAACCTTATTGAATCTGCAACCGGAACAAATGGAGCCTCTGGCGTCACGCATTCTGCAACTGCTAAACGAGATGCAAGCGAAAAACCGGCTTCCTCCATTCAGGGAATTTCAAATTGACTGTGACTGGACGCAGTCAACTAAAGAACATTATTTTGCGCTTTTACAAAGCATCAAAAAGAAGATGTACGCCGTCGACTTACTGTTCCGGAAAGATGCATACTTAAGCGCAACGATCCGTCTGCATCAGATCAAATACAGAATGAAAACCGGAACACCACCTGCAGATCGCGGGATGCTGATGTGTTACAATATGGGCAATCTGAAAAGAGTTGCAACCAACAATTCCATTCTGGATCTCCGGGAATTCAATTCGTATCTGAAGTCGGCCGATCGTTATCCGATTCCCCTGGATATAGCGCTTCCCTTATTTGACTGGACTGTTGCCTTTAGGTCCAATCAATACAGAGGGATTCTTTACAACATCAATCCGCATCAGTTACCGGCCTCTGGAAAATGGATCAGCAACCGTTACTTTTTTTCGGGAGACACAACCATTGAGGGAATTGATTTTAAACAGGGCGACCGGATTCGCATTGAAAAAAGTGAACACAAGGAGATCCTCCAGGCCATTTCACTGATCAATAAACTACGAATCACAAAGGATTCCTTCACCCTATCCCTTTTCCATTTAGATGAATCTATTTTAAATAAACATCCCTTATATGAACTGGAAACTTATTACCGCAGTTTGCATTAGCATCACAACGGTGTCGATTCCCGTGAATCTGATAGGCTGTGCGGATGAAGCAGATGCCTATGATTACTATACCTCGTTTTTTTCGCAGGCACTGACAGAAAGTGATCAGTTCAAACCGTTTTACTATACCAACCTCCGGTTTTTGTACGGTGAAA
>CANGQQ010000036.1 GCA_947456025.1 Chitinophagaceae bacterium
GCCGGTGTCTTACTATGGCCTGTTGTATTTGTCATGACCGATCTCGTTAATGAGTATTATGGCATGAAAGGGGTTCGGTTTCTTTCCTGGCTCACTGCCGGACTTATTGCATTTGCTTTTTTGGTTTTTGTGGTCGCCGTTCATCTTACGCCTGCCGATTTTTTTATTACCGGAAAACAGGGAAGTGGTGTGCCCGATATGCAAAAAGCTTACAGCAGCGTGTTGGCACAGGGGGGATTCATCATCATTGGTTCCATTACGGCCTTTGTCATTGGTCAATTGATTGATGTATTCGTATTTCACAAAATCAAAAAAGTTACCGGTGAAAAAAAGATTTGGCTAAGGGCAACGGGGTCGACATTAGTATCGCAGTTCATCGACAGTTTTGTTGTTCTTTTCATCGCTTTTTATATTGGCTCAAGAGTAAATGCAAGCGGCTCCGATTTTGTATGGCCTTTTCGGCTGTTTCTGGCAGTAGGTATTGTAAACTATCTATATAAATTTTGTGTCGCTTTACTGATGACTCCGGTCATTTACTGGGTTCATGCACTCATTGAGAATTATTTAGGACCGGATCTGGCCGCTAAAATGAAAGAAGCCGCTCTGGCTGATGACTAAAACCGTTCTTTAAGTATTCTTGCAACAATTTTGTCGATTGGAAGCGAAACAGATTCTTCATGGAAATCATTCCATGGAATCCATCTGAAGGTTTCGGCAGTTCCTTTGGGGTCTGCGATCTTTTCGGGGTCAAAATCAAAAGGCTTGGTTTTGAGGGGGACCGTAATGGGTTCTAATGCATGCGCAAAATAATAGATGGATAAAATCTGGTGAGTCGGATTGAATGCGCTTTTCTGGTAAAAATCGGTTGTATAAATATGATCACCAACGCTCACCCGCAGATTCATTTCTTCCATAAACTCACGCTGTAAACAATCTCTTGTTCCCTCACCAAGTTCCAGCCCGCCGCCGGGAAATTTTGTAAAAAAATTACCACGAATATATTCATCACTCACAAGTACTTCTCGGGAGTCTTGCATCAAAATGCCATAAACACGGACGGTGAGCATCTTAAAATAATTTTTTCCGCATGAAATAGAAACCGATCAGTAAAGAGAGTCCCAAAGAAACGAGTATGGGAAAGTAAAATGCAATATGTGAATGTTGACCGGGGATTGGAACATTCATGCCATAAATACTGGCAACCAAGGTCGGCAATTGCAACATGATGGTAATGGAAGTCAGGCGTTTCATGACCTGGTTCTGATTGTTGCTGATGATACTTGCAAAGGCATCCAGTGTTGAACTCAGGATGTTCGTATAAATATTGGCCATTTCAAGGGCCTGACTGGTATCAACAATCAAATCTTGCAGGATTTCATCTTCTTCGTCTGTAAGACCCAGGAAATTGGTTCGTTGCATTTTCATCAGCAACATTTCATTGCTTCGAAGTGCCGTTACAAAGTACACCAGACTCTTTTGAATCCGCATCAGGTCCAATAATTCCTCGTTTCTGTTGGCGTCATACAGTTTCTGCTCTAGTAAATTCCTTCGGTGATTGATTTCCTTCAGGTACTCGATAAATGTTTGAACAATTTTTTCGAATACTTTCAATACCATCATGTTCCGCTTATCGGGATGACGGTTTTGGAAGGTGTTCAGAAATTTCTTGATGGCGCCATTGTCAAAAGAGTTTACCGTAACAATCTGATTATGGGTTAAAATGATACAAATCGGTATGGTAATAAAAAATGCATCGCTGTCGTTAAACGAATTGTTTTCTGTGGGGGTTTTGATGACAATTAATTTGACATTGTCTTCGATTTCGTAGCGACTTCTTTCATCAATATCCAGTGAATCGGATAAGAAATCGATGGGTATGTTCAGTGATTCGGAGATCTCGGTGAACTCTTCTTGCTTTAAAGGCGGTACGATATTGACCCAGGCACCAATTTCGGGCTTTTCTATTGCAAGGGTCTTACCATCAACATTTTTGAAAAACTGAAGCATAGCGTCGCAAAGATAGGTTGCCTCAGAGTTACTTGAAGATTAAATAATTATAAACCTTCGCTTTTACGATGTCGCATGATTCTGAAATGCTCCCAGCAATGAAATAAATTGAAATAGAGCAGCTCTCTTATTGTAACTTTCCCTAATACGGGATGGGAGACCTGATAATGATCGATATGCTCATCTTCCCAGTAATAGCGAAATTCGTTCATGAAACGGTTGTACGTACCCTGGAACTGGTCCAGCATTTTTTCCTTATTGGTTGTTCCCGGATCGATATGCGGTTCATACTGTTTGCAGGGATCTTGGGTTTCCTCCGTTTTTTTCTGAAAGCTTTCTTCCAGCATTTCATAGGGGAGCGAATCGTGATCGGGTTTTCCGTTCAGCCTCCGTATGATGAATTTGGGCCAGAACATTTTTTTCCAGCTTGTGAGAAATGAAAGTCGGATGTGCTCCAGATTTTCTGCGATCGACCATTTGTCATTCTTATGAAAGAATTGTTCTTCTTTTACGCTGTTGGACAAACGAACCAATTCTTCAACGATGGAATCCATGCTGTTTAAAATCTGGAATTTGCTGAGATGGTAGTCTTTTGGGGGCATTTCTGTTGTATAATGTTTATTTCACAGGGTAATGGATCCTTTAAAAACAAAGCGGGCGGGGCCACAAAGCCAGATGTCTTGAAATGTTTCAGTACCTGTCTTTTGAAATTTTACACGTAACAATCCACCTTTGGTATGAACGTTTACAATTCCGTTATCTTGTGTTGTGCCGATTGTAGCCAGCACTCCGGCTGTTACTCCCGTACCGCAGGAATAGGTCTCGTCTTCTACGCCCCGTTCATAAGTTCGTATCGACAAGGTATTCGCTGTTTGCTCGACAAAATTAACATTGATGCCCGCTTTTCCAAATTTTTCACGGTTTCGAATCTTTCTTCCTTCTTCAAACACCGGAAAATCTTCCAGGTCCTGCACCATTTTGACAAAATGAGGTGATCCTGTATTTAAAATGCTGGCATCCTGATCCTTTTCGATTCCGCTCACGTCCTGCATTTTTAATTCAACATCAAATTGTTGAATGGTTGCTTCATGTGGTCCATCAATCGCCAGGAATTGAGCATAGGATTCTATAATACCCAGATCACGCGCAAACGCTGTAATGCATCGGCCACCGTTTCCACACATGGTACTTTCACTTCCGTCCGAATTAAAATAAACCATCTGGAAATCGTAACCTTTCTTTTCCTGTAACAACATCAATCCATCGGCACCAATTCCATATCTGCGGTGACACAGGAATGCGATGGCTTCTTTCTTTAAATCGTTGTAACGCCCATCTCTGTTGTCGATTAAGACAAAGTCATTTCCGGTACCCTGGTATTTACTGAATTCAATTGTCATGGTCCAAAATTAAAGTACTGAAATTCTTTCCAGCGAATGGCTGATCAATTTTTCTATTGCCGCTGCCGGATTTTTGCTGAACGTTTTTTGTATGCGGTTTGCAATGATGACGTTCAGCGATAAACATTGATGCCCCATCAGTTTCCCCAGTCCATAGATGGCGGCAGTTTCCATTTCAAAGTTAGTGATCCTGTATGGTCCAAATCGAAATGCCGTTAAAAGGTTGACTAATTCCGGTAAGGCAAGTCCCATGCGTATGACTCTTCCCTGGGGGGCGTAAAAACCGGGACAGGTTACGGTAATTCCCTGATGGTACTCCGTAGCAAAATATTTGAGAAGGCGAGATCCCCCTCCTGTGATGTAGGGGGAGGAAAAGGGCGTTTGTAATTGTGTATGCGTCTGAAATGCGTGAAGAATTTGCCTTTCTTCTTCATGATTCGAGTGCCTGTAGAAATGTAGTAAATTGTCGATACCCAATCCGTGTGTGGAACAAACAAGACTATCAACATCAAGATCCATCTGTAAACTTCCGGATGTGCCTAAACGAAAGAGTTGTAATGACTGAAGGTTTTGTTTGATCTGTCTGCTCCCGAAATCTACATTAACCAAAGCATCCAATTCATTCAAAACAATGTCGATATTATCGGGACCGATACCTGTAGATACTACGGTTATTCGTTTAGTTCCAATAAATCCGGTATGACTCACAAATTCCCGGTGATTGTTTTTGCATTCGATCCGATCGAAATATTTGGAAACTTCCTGAACTCTGGATGGGTCTCCTACGGTTATCACGGTAGGGGCTAATTCTTCGGGTCGAAGGTTTAGATGGTAAACTGCACCCCGGTCATTGATGATAAGTTCCGATTCTGCAATTCTTTGCATAGTTCTTTGGGTGAATTTACCCGAATATACTACATTTGCAACTCATTTTGGTCCTGTGGCCGAGTGGCTAGGCAGAGCTCTGCAAAAGCTCCTACAGCGGTTCGAATCCGCTCGGGACCTCTAAACAAAAAAGCGTTGGAATTTCCTTCGCTTTTTCTTTTTACAACTATGCGCTATTCAAACTACATTGGTGTTTTCGCCGGAGTGCTCCTGCTTGTGTTGTCTTTTCAAAACTGGATTTATATTCCAAGTTTACAAATCCATGTCACCGGCATGGGGGCAACCGTAAAAACAGTATTTGGAAAACCTGCATTGATGCATTTTTATCTGCTGCCGGTAATGTTCGTGTTGTTCCTTGTACCCAAAATCTGGGCGAAACGAATCAACCCGTTTTTAGGAGCGATCAATTTTGCCTGGGCATTTCGCAATTTACTTTTGCTTTCTACTTGTCGTAATGGAGAATGTCCTGAAAAGACAAGTATTCTCTATGTCTATTTCTTTGCCGCATTGATTGTACTTGTTATGTCGATGCTGCCCCGAATCAAAACTACAAGCAGTAACTAAACGCTTTGGAACGTTAAAGAAAAACAGCATTCAAATTGAATGCTGTTTTTCTTTATTTCGATTCCTTTTTGGCTTCCTTTGCCCAGGTGTCTTTTAATGTGACGGTACGGTTGAAAATCATTTTATCGGTACCGGAGTCTTTATCCAGACAATAATAACCTTTTCGTAAAAATTGAAAACGGTCATTGTTTGTTGCTTTCAACAAAGAAGGTTCGGCATAGCCGGTTACAATCTTGAGACTGTCCGGATTGATATAGTCTTTAAAATCACCTTCTTCAACTCCCGGATTTTCAACTTTAAACAACCGGTCGTATTCGCGCACTTCAACAGCTACGGCATCCTTGGCATTAACCCAATGCAAGGTTCCTTTTACATGAATACCACTGTTGTCGCTTCCGCTTTTGCTTTCCGGGATGTATGAACAATGAATTGCTGTGATTTCATTGTTTTCATTTTTTACGATTTCTTCGCATTTAATGATGTAGGCGCTTTTTAATCGTACCATCTGGCCCGGCGCTAAACGGAAATATTTTTTGGGTGGGTTTTCCATGAAGTCGTCGGCCTCTATCAGAATTTCTCTGCTAAAGGGGAGCTCCCTGCTGCCTGTATCGGGATTTTCGGGATTGTTTTCGGAAAAAAGAATTTCGGTTTGATCTTCCGGGTAATTGACAATTACGATTTTAACCGGGTTAAAAACCACCATTCTGCGATGTGCAATTTTATTCAGGTGCTCACGAACACAAAATTCCAGTAAGCTGACATCAATGAGATTCTCACGTTTGGCGATACCAATACGATCACAAAAATCACGGATACTTTCAGGAGTAAAGCCTCTTCTCCTCAGTCCGCTAATGGTTGGCATCCGGGGATCATCCCAGCCGGCAACAAACTTTTCCTGAACGAGTTGGAGGAGCTTACGTTTACTCGTAACTGTATAATTGATGTTTCTTCTTGCAAACTCGTATTGATGTGAAGGGTAGATCTCCAGTTCTTTTATCAGCCAGTCGTAGACTTCACGATGCGGCACAAATTCAAGTGTACAAATAGAATGTGTAATATGCTCGATCGAATCACTTTGGCCATGTGCAAAGTCATACATCGGGTAAATGCACCATTGATTCCCGGTTCGGTGATGATGCGCATGCTTGATTCTGTACAAGATCGGATCACGCATCAGCATATTGGGAGACTCCATGTCAATTTTGGCACGGAGCACTTTTTCGCCATCCCGGTATTTACCGTCCCGCATATCGGCAAAGAGTTGAAGATTTTCCTCAACACTTCGGTTGGCATAGGCATTTCGCTTTCCGGGACTTGTGGGTGTTCCTTTTTCTTCAGCAATGGCTTCGCTGGTACTGTCATCTACATAAGCCAATCCTTCTTGAATCAGTTTCACGGCAAATGCATATAACTGCTCAAAGTAATCGGAGGCATACAGTTCGTTTTTCCATGTAAAGCCCAACCATTTGATATCGTCTTTGATGCTTTCTACATATTCGGTCTCTTCTGTTACCGGATTGGTATCATCAAAACGAAGGTTGGTGTACCCGGGATATTTTTGTGTCAATCCAAAGTTCAGACAAATGCTGCTTGCATGACCAATGTGGAGGTATCCGTTGGGCTCCGGTGGAAAACGGGTTACGATGTGTTGATACGTTCCTTTCTTCAGATCTTCTTCAATGATTTCTTCAATAAAATTCAAACTTTTCTCTTCACTCATGCCGCTGTTTTTGTGATGCAAAAATAAGGGATCGTCGGAACCCACCGCTAAAGGTCTGTTTTAGGCTGTTAAGGAGTTCAGGCTTTTCTCTATCAGGGAAACCGCTTCTTCAATTTGTTCTTCTGTAATGACCAAGGGTGGTGCCAATCGTATTTTATCGCCATGCGTGGGTTTGGCTAAAATGCCGTTTTCTTTCATGATTAAACACAAATCCCAGGCTGCTTCGGGACGTGGATGGTCTATAACAATTGCATTCAAAAGTCCTTTGCCGCGAATGGTTTTGATATACGGAGATTTCAATGCTGCAAGACGTTCACGGAACAATTGGCCCATTTCTTCGGCACGTTCATCCAGACGTTCATCTTTCAAAACCTGAAGTGCTGCGATTGCCACAGCACATGCCAGCGGATTGCCCCCATAGGTTGAGCCATGCTCTCCGGGTTTGATTGTTAGCATGATTTCATCCGAAGCAAGAACAGCGCTCACAGGAAGCAAGCCTCCGCTCAACGCTTTCCCTAAAAGCAGAATGTCCGGTTTAACCTGTTCATGATCACAGGCAAGCAGTTTGCCTGTTCTGCACAATCCGGTTTGGATTTCATCTGCAATAAATAAAACGTTGGCGGCCTCACAATAACTTTTGGCAGCAGACAAATATCCTTCATGCGGTACCACAACGCCAGCCTCGCCCTGTATGGGTTCAACCAAAAAAGCAACAACATTGTTGTCTTTTAAGGCTTCTTTTAACGCATTCAAGTCATTGTAGGGTATGACGGTAAAGCCCGGCATATAAGGACCAAAATCTTTATAGGACGAAGGGTCGGTACTGAACGAAATGACAGCACTTGTTCTTCCGTGAAAGTTCTCCGAGCAAACAATGATCTGTGCTTTGTTTGCTTCGACGCCTTTCACTTCGTAACCCCATCGACGGGCTAGTTTGATGCCTGTTTCCACGGCTTCCACTCCTGTGTTCATGGGAAGTATTTTATCGAACCCGAAATAGTCGGTGATGTATGCTTCATAGGTTCCCAGTAGGTTGTTGTAAAAAGCACGAGAAGTAAGTGTGAGTTTGCGCGCCTGTTCAATCAGGGCGTCCACAATTACAGGATGACAGTGTCCTTGATTCACGGCAGAATAACCGCTTAGAAAATCATAATAGCGATTTCCTTCCACATCCCACATAAAAACGCCTTCTCCGCGTTCCAGTACAACGGGTAGAGGGTGATAATTGTGGGCGCCAAATTCATGTTCTAAGTTCAGATATTGCTGTGTTGTATCGGATATTGCAAATGTTGTTTGCATATAAAATCATTTAATGGTAAAAAATAAGATGCGAAGGTCTTGACGGTAGAAGGAAAAATAAAACACCTCAGTGATTGAGGAAATCAAGATTGGAACTTAAAAAGTGGACCTGTAATTTTTGAATCGGCATCTTTACAAAATTACTTTCTTAGTTTCATATTTAAAACTATTTTATATGGATTACAAAGCGCCTGAACACATTCGAGTCGGTCACGTTCATCTTAAAGTAGCCGATCTGGAGCGATCCAGAGCCTTTTATTGTCGGCTCTTAGGATTTGAAGTGATGCAGGAATACGGTCATTCCGCATTGTTTCTTTCAGCGGGTGGCTACCATCATCACATCGGATTAAATGTATGGAATAGTAAAGGATCCGCACCACCGGCAGCGCATCATACCGGTTTGTACCATGTGGCATTTCTTTATCCTCAAAGAAAAGATTTGGCGATGATCGTGAAACGCCTGATGCAACACGGATATCCCATTCTGGGTGCGGCCGATCATGGCGTGAGTGAAGCGGTTTATCTGGAAGACCCTGATCGAAACGGCATTGAATTGTATTGGGATAAGCCTCAGGAATTATGGCCTATTGATGCAGAGGGAAAACTTCAAATGGTTACCGATCCTTTACACCTTGAACATTTATTATTGGAATTGGATTTCCTTACAGGGTCTTGATAAAATAATGATCAGGCAGTGCCGGTACAGACCATTGTCCCTTGGGGAAAATTCCAAACACCGTACTGCCGCTGCCCGACATAGAAGCGTACTCAGCTCCTGCAAGATAGAGTTGCGTTTTGATTTTTTCGATTTCAGGATGTTGTTCAAAAACGACCGCTTCAAAATCGTTCACCAACTGGTGTTTCCATTCGTTGACGGGTAATTGGGGTAATGTCTTTAGATTGAATGTTTGACCGGTTTTACTTTTCCGGAGCCTTAGTTGTGTAAAGGCCCATCCTGTATTTACGTGAATGCCCGGATTAACCAACGTGATGCTGTATGCAGAAAGATCAAGATCAATTCTTTGCAATTGGTCTCCCCGGCCAGTGGCAAAACAGGGTTCATTCTTGATGAAAAAAGGGCAATCGCTTCCCAATTCCAATGCATAAGTTCGCAATTGATCTTCACGAAGGCCGAGCCGGAACTGATCGTTCAGTAGTTTAAGTGCAGAGGCTCCGTTACTGCTTCCTCCACCCAATCCGGCACCCATTGGAATGGTTTTATGCAAGTGCATTTGTACGGGAGGTAATTCCTTAAAATCGTTTTTAAGAAGTCGGTATGCTTTTATGCACAGATTTTGTTCCGGATTGCCATCAATTTGCAGTCCGGAACAACTGAACCGGATCGCTTCATTGCTGTCAACAGGTGCTCGCACAATTTCCAGTGCATCGTTAAGCGGTATGGGATAAAAGACTGTTTCTAAATTGTGGTATCCGTCTGCACGCTGATCTCCTACGTTCAGTCCAAGATTGATTTTGCAACCCGGAAAAACAATCATGCCAATGGATTTTTGTTCATAAATGAAAGGGTAGATGTAATGATTGCCGCAGGGTTAAGGGGTCTTTCGTGAATTGATTTCGTCCCTGATCGTTATGGCCTGGATATAATCTTCGGAATCCAATACTTCATTGAGGTATTGGTGCAATTCATCCAGACTCATTTTTTTAAGATCTTTATGAACAGTGGAAGATGAACTGGTGACCGGTATTTCCTGAACCTCTTTTTCTTTGCCTTCATCTTCAATTTGCAAGCCGGCATTTTCTAAAATATGCTCGTAAGTGAAAATGGGACATCCAAAACGAACGGCCAGTGCCAATGCGTCGGATGTGCGGGAGTCGATTTCAAGCGTATCATTATCGGAGGAACAAATCAACTTGGAATAAAAAACGCCTTCCTGTAAATCGTTGATGACCACTTCATGCAAATCAATATTAAATGCAAGAAAAAAGTTTTTCATCAAGTCGTGCGTTAAAGGTCTGCTTGGGTGCATACGCTCCAGAGCAACGGCAATCGCCTGTGCTTCAAACCCACCAATGATAATTGGAATTCGGCGCAATCCATTCACCTCTCCCAAAACAACGGCGTAGGATTGCGTTTGGGTGATACTATGTGATAATGCAATGATTTCTAATTCGATTTTTTTCATTCCCTGAACACTGACTTCTGATTGTTTAATAATTCGTTTTCGTTCTATGCTAAAGTGTTTGAACATAGAACCGCATCCATTCTCAAAATTAAACAATAAAGTCTTCCAAAAAACGGAAGACTTTATGAATCCTTAGCTTATTTGAAAAGGATTAGATTCCTTTCAGTTTTTTTACCTCTGCAATCATTTTAGGGACCACATCAAACGCATCGCCAACGATTCCATAGTCGGCCGCTTTGAAAAACGGAGCTTCAGGATCTTTGTTGATTACCACAATCACTTTACTGCGATTGACTCCTGCAAGATGCTGAATAGCGCCGGAGATGCCGATAGCCAGATAAAGATTGGGTGCAATAGATCCACCTGTTTGACCAACATGCTCATGATGGGGGCGCCAGTGCGCATCAGCTACTGCTCTGCTACAGGCAGTACCTGCATCCAGGAGACCGGCTAACTCTTCAATCATGCCCCAGTTTTCGGGTCCTTTTAATCCGCGTCCACCACTTACAACACGTTCCGCTTCGCTTAATGGGACCTGTCCGGTTATTTTTTGTGTAGAAACGACTTTCACTTTTGAAGCGACCGCTGCTGTTGTAGCCGGAACGACTTCTGCTGTACCTTCTCCGGAACGTGTTTCGTATGAATTGGGACTGAGTGCAATGATTTTTACAGGCGTGTGAATGCTGATATGTGCATATCCTTTACCACTGAACACGCCTTTACGAACTGTAAAACCGTTTGACGTATCGGGTAGTGCATTGGCGCCTGATACCAGACCGGCTTTCAGTCGAGCCGATAAACGAGGAGCAACAGCTTTACCGGTGAGATTATTAGACACTACAATTACAGCAGCGCCCAAATTGGTTGCTATTTCTGCCAGAACTGCAGCATATGCTTGTGCGTCCAAATGATTCAAATTTGCATCCGCAACATGATGTATTTTTTTTACGCCATATTTTCCGAGTGCAGCAAGTTCATCAGATGAAGTGCCCAATAAGACACCAATCGCTTCGGTGCCGATTTGTTCTGCAACTTTAGCACCGTAGGTAAGGGCTTCGTATGAGGTTTTTTTGATACGTCCTTCGGATTGGTCGATGAATATTAAAACAGACATGATTTTCGATTTTGTAATGATTTTTTAATGGTAATCCTTTCGCTGGTTTGCTTCCTGTACTTATATGACTTTGGCTTCTTCTTTCAGTAAACGAACCAATTCTGCAACATTTTCGGCATCCACTAATTTAACACCGGCTTTTGCTGGCGGTAATTCAAAAGAAGCAACAGAAGTGAGTGCCTCAACGGCAACAGGTTCTGTTACTTTGAGTGGCTTTGTACGGGCACTCATAATTCCTTTCATATTGGGGATCCGTTGTTCTGCCATTCCTTTTTGACAACTAACAACCAACGGTAAATTGGCTTCGCAGGTTTCTTCACCACCTTCAATTTCGCGATTGATAGTAGCGGCGGTTCCGTTTAATTCGAATTTCGTTGCAAGTGAAACAAAGGGGATATCCAGTAATTCGGCCAGCATTCCTCCAATGGAAGAACCATTGTAATCAATAGTTTCTTTTCCGGTGAAAATAAGATCGTAGGCACCCTGGCGGGCAATCTCTGCTATTTGGTAAGCAATGGTGTAACTGTCGCTGCTGTCACTGTTGATGCGAATGGCTTCGTCGCCCCCCAATGCCAATGCTTTGCGAATAATGGGTTCTGCATCAGCCGATCCTACCGTTACAAGGTGAATGATGGTGGAAGGATCTTTTTCCTTCAGTTCGATCGCACGAACCAGGGCATACCATTCATCGTAGGGATTGATGATCCACTGAACACCTTCGGTTGCAAATTTCGTATTGTTATCCGTGAAGGCTATTTTTGCCGTAGTGTCCGGCGTTTTACTGATGCAAACTAAAATTTTCATTTTCGGCTAATTATCAATTGATTTAAAAATATACAGTCAACTGTCGGGCGGCAAAAATAGGGTTAATTTAGACACTAACAACAGTTAGTTGCATATGCAACCAAGCAAAGATAATTCAGATTCATGGTTTGCACATTCGATTGTGGAATGAAAAAGAAATTATGGTGAGTAGAATTGAACAAATCCGCACGTTTTTAAAAGACAATCCCAACGATTCTTTTCTTCGTCATGCATTGGCATTGGAATATGTGAAACTGGGTGACGATGCTCTTGCCGAATCCTTGTTTGTTTCGTTATTGGAGGAAGATCCGGCTTATGTGGGCAGTTATTATCATTTGGCGAAGTTGCTCGAGCGAAAAGGGGAAAGTACTTTGGCGATGGAATGGTATGAAAAGGGGATGGGTGCAGCCCGGGCAGCAAATGATCGTCATGCACTAAATGAATTACAAGCAGCTTACGACGAATTAATTGATTAAATGACACTTCTGAATCGTTTTGTTTCCTTTGTTCAAGAACATGAACTCCTCCGCAGTGAGGGTCATCTTTTGATTGCAGTTAGCGGAGGAGTTGACAGCATCGTCTTATGTGAGCTTTGTCATCGCGCCGGTTACCAATTTTCAATAGCTCATTGCAATTTTCAGTTACGGGATGTTGAAAGTGAAGCAGACGCCACATTTGTGCTGAACCTCGCAAAAAAATACAACGCATCGATCTGGTATCGGAAATTTGAAACCACTGCACGTGCGCAGGAAATGAAAAGCAGTATTCAGGAGACGGCACGTACACTTCGTTATACTTGGTTTAATGAAATCCTGAATGGGAACAGAGAAGGATTCCTGGCCGGAAAGCATACGTCAAATCCAAATTGTATTCTAACCGCACATCATCTGGATGACAATATTGAAACATCGGTCATGCATTTTTTTCGTGGTACCGGATTGTCGGGTCTGCGTGGCATGAAACTCCGGGTCGATCAACTCGTCCGTCCTTTATTGTTTGCCGAGAAAAACGAATTGATTCAGTTTGCAAAAGAGGAGGGGTTGATCTGGAGAGAAGATCAAAGCAATCAATCCGATGCATACACTCGTAATTATTTCCGAAATATCATTTTGCCTTCCATCAGGGAAGTGTATCCCGGTGTAGAGCAAAACCTTGCGTCCAACCTTCTGCGTTTTTCGGAGGCCGAACAACTGTATCTTCAGGCTGTTGCACTACACAAAAAGAAATTGCTGGAAACAGTAGGCGGGGAATTGCAAATTCCGATTTTACTTTTAAAGAAAGTGATTCCTCTAAGAACAGTAATCTATGAGATCATAAAGGAGTTTGGTTTTTCATCTTCACAAACAGATGAGGTGATTCGTTTGTTTGATGCCACCAATGGCAGTTTCATCCGTTCCGGTTCTCATCGAATCATCAAGAACAGGAATCGTTTGATCATTGTGCCACATACAACAGTACAACACGCATTTCAACCTGTTGAGAACAATGATCATACGGTTCAATGCATGAATCAGGTTTTTCATTTTGAAAGATTACCTGTTGCTGAGCATATGTTTCATGAAACGAATCCTCGGGTTGCTTATTTGGATGCAGCCTTGATCACCTATCCGCTGTTATTGCGACGTTGGCAAAAGGGAGATTATTTTTATCCGCTTGGGTTGCGCAAAAAGAAAAAACTCGCTCGTTTTTTTATCGATACGAAATTGTCTGCGACTCAAAAAGAACAAGTCCTGCTGCTAGAATCCAATAAAAAAATTATTTGGATTGCAGGCTACAGAATCGACGATCGGTTTAAATTGACCGACCAAACAAAGACGGTTTTAAAAATTGAAATGCGGGTGCAATAATTGTTGCACGAAATGTGGTAATACGCCGGGTTGCATCACCAGTGTGAAAACAATACCATAAATAGCGCCCCACAAATGGGCGCTGTGATTGATGTAATCACCTCCTTTGTTATTCATGTAGATCGTGTAACCGATGTAAAGAACTGCAAAAATGATTGCAGGAACCGGGAAGAAAAACACATAGAGGGTTTCCCATGGTGCAAGTAAGATAAATGAAAAAAGTATGGCTGTTACCGCACCGGAAGCGCCCAAACTTCGGTAATGATAGTTGTTTCTGTTTTTGATATAGGAAGGAATCTCTGAAACGGCGATCCCTGCTAAATAGAATAAGAGGTATCCGATTTTGCCGATATGTGTAATGAAAAAGTCTTCCATCACACGACCGAAAAAATACAATGTGATCATATTGAATGCAAGATGACCGAAGTCGGCATGCAAAAACCCTGACGTTACAAACCGGTAATACTGTTTTCTTTTTTGAATCATCGGCGGCCAGAAGATCAGATCGTTGATGATTTTTTCGTTGTTCATTGCCGTCAAACTGATCAGCGTTGTTAACAGGATGATGACCAGCGTAATTGTTAATTCCATGCCTAAATGTAAAATTGAATTTTGGAATTAAAAAACGACAATTCGGATTCAGCTGTTTCTATCAGATGTAGCGATGGAAATTCTGTGCGAATGTTAAGCACAATCAACTGTGGTGGTATTTTTCATTTTTAAGGATGCTGCAGGCCCGATAAATTTGTTCACTCAAAATGAGTCTTACCAGTTGATGGGGGAAGACCAATTTCGACAAACTCCATTTCAGTTGTGCTCTTTGTAAAACAGCCGGATCAAGTCCGTAGGCTCCTCCAATTAAGAAAACAAGATGTTTGGTGCTTTCGTTGCTTCTTCGCTGTAAGAGGGTGGCGAGTTCTTCACTTGAGAATTGTTGTCCTCTTTCATCCAGTGCAATCAGGTAATCCTCTTTTTGCAATTGACCTAAAATGAGTTCGGCTTCTTTTCTTTTTAATTCGACTTCGGACAGCGCACCTGTGTTTTTAGGCAGCGAAAGAATGTTCCAATGAACCGGAAAATAGTGTTTGATTCTTCCGGTAAAGAGTTCGATACCATCTTTAACATAGAGGTCATGATTTTTGCCAACGGACCAAAAAGAAATTTTCATTATTGTATCCCCGCTTCTGGGAATGGCCAAAATAGTTCATTTTCAGATAGGAGTTCAGACTTCGTAACAATTTCTTAATGAAAAGGTAATCGATTGTACGAATGCGGCACATGATTATTGTTCAATCTTGCAGTTTCAAAATGCAATGTTGCAATAAGGTCTTCAAGTTTAAATGGTATGTTATGTTTGTAACGGAAACCCGAATTACAAGAGTTCAATTGAATTTGGTATGGGATGTGTTAATGGATCATCAACGTTGGCATCAGTGGAATGAAAAAATTCGAAAAGTGACATGTAGTGGCTCTTTAGAAAAGGGCAAAAGAGGGGAGGTCTTTTACCGCAATGGATCAAGGGTCAGGTTTCAGGTATCCGGTTTTGCACCGGGGTCGTCTTATACGCTTTCGTTTCGTACGCTTCTGGCAACGATCCACATACGGCGTTTTGTAGGGTATCACAATCATCAAACGACGATCACAAATGAAGTTTGGGCTGATGGCGTTTTGAGTGATCTTTGGTGGACCTTATTTTCTTCAACTTATATTCACATGCTTTCGGATGAATTGGATCGATTCATTGAAATGATTGATGTATTTGAACCAAGCCAATTTTGATTCAATAAAAAGGTTTCTGATCTTAAAAAATGAAAACAGGAAGTTTGAAACTTAAATTTATCTGGGTTGATGGTTGAGGCCGTTGAACAATTCGTGAACTTCTACATCAAGGATAACGGCGATACGATAGATTTGATAGATACTTGTATTGATTTTACCCAGCTCAATACGACTGAGCTGGGTATATTCAATACCGGCTTCATTCGCCACTTCTTCAATAGATAGTTTTTTCATAAGCCGTAATTCCCGAATTTTATTTCCAACGAGTCGTGTTAGTTCTTCTTTGGTAAGGTGCATATGGTTGTGCAAAAGTCTTTTAACTGGCAACGGTTAACAATGGCAGATTTGCCATAATCAAGGACTTGCTTTCATCATTCGATAAAATAAAGACGGCCTGTTTGACTTCAAACAAAACTATTCACACGAGTCTTGGTAGTAACTAACACGATGCGTGTACAAGTTCATTCCAATTTAATACGTAAATAGGTGTAGAAAGATCTTCTTTTTCAGAAGTGTTTTTGGCTCTTTTAAATTGAAAAATTAAGGCGATGACTCTTTTGTTTTAAGGGCAGAGCCGAAAGTGCTTGTTTCGTTAGCAGTCGGAGTAGGATGCATTCGTGATCGAAGGGTTGCTTAAATAATGCTCATAAAAAAAGTCACTTGAAAGTGACTTTTTTTGTGACCGCGTTAGGATTCAAACCTAAAACCTTCTGATCCGTAGTCAGATGCTCTATTCAGTTGAGCTACGCAGCCTTCCGTTTTGCGGGATGCAAATATAAGACGCTTCTTTTAAAATCTGAAATCTAATGTGAAACTTTGTTTCAAATCATATGGATTAGAATCAGTTATATTTAAAAATGAACCGGGAATCGTACCAGTTCAGCAATTGTTTAAAGTAGTTTGGCAAATCATTCTGCAGATCTTAATAGCGAATTTGATGCAATTGATTTTTAGTCCGATGGTTATCTGCAACCATTAATAATCGCCAGGAGGTCTGTCAGTTGCAGCGTTTCCGTTTGTTTGTATTCCCGGTATTTCTCTGCCACCACATCCACGGCGCAATCACAGTATTTCCGGGCGTTTTCTGCTCCAATCAGCTGGCCGGTTTTGCTTTCGCATTGATGGACAAAACTGTTGATTTGTCTTTTAGTCCAATAGCGGGCAGCTGTTCTGGCTACCGTTTTGCAGGATAGGGAAAACGCAAGAATTAGGCAGCACACCGGAATGTATAGATATTGAGACTTTATCATTTGGTTGAGATTAAATGAGCGCAATGCTCGTTTTACAAAGATAGATTTCTGCTTGTTTTCTTTTTCACGAATCCTTTTGTAGGGAAAATTGTGACTACCGGGCATCATTTTACATAAAAGCGGGCTCTATTTTTCGGTTTTGTTTTGGATTCAAATGAACTGTCGCATCCCGTTTAAGAGAATGTTGGGGACCTGTTAGTTTAATATTGTCAGGTCGGATGTTGAAAAAAGGGGAATAATAATTTAGTAACACGGTAATAACATTTGTTTGTTTTCCTTAAATTGCGTGGCCCTGTAAAAAGGGTTGTATTAGGATAAAGATTGTGCGTTGAAACAAAAAGATCTTGTGCGCATGTTTCTGGTCTGTTCTTTTGAGGGAACGCAATTTTTTGTTTTTTAATACGTTATATTTTTTAGCATTGAAATTCAAATCGTTTGTTATGATTCTTCCAATGGGTCAATTCAAGAATAGCATTATGAGAAAATTTTCACCTTTATTCATTTTAGTGTTCCTTTTTCATGCTTTATCCGGACTGTCACAGATCGTTATTAATGAGGCCTACATCAGGCCGGATGGAAATATAAACACGCCTCCAAATGGATTGATTTTTACTAATAGTAAGGAGTACATCGAATTGTATAATGCCGGTTGTGCTCCTGTGAATGTTGCCGGCTATTTTCTGGCTATGAAGCAGGAGCTTACCAGTGTTTCAACCGGGGGGACCATTCGCATTCCGAATGTTCCTGCTGCAACGATTGCTCCGGGGGGACATCTGGTTTTAGGTTCCGGAGTTCCGGGAGGAATTGTTGCAGGGAATGTCGATATCCCGATTACCGGTGCCGACAGGTGTGTTTATAACGGAAACATGGTATTGGCAAATGCCGATGGCTGGCTGGCTTTGTATGATGCGACTGGGGCGCCCCTGGATTGTATTTACTGGTCCGGAGCACAAGGAAATATTACTACGCTTCTAACAGATTTTAATCCTTCCGGAGGGATCTGTTTGCCTGCAGGAAGTCCGGCCGTGACGCTTCAAACCGCTACTCAAATTTATCAGTCTAAGTCTTGTATCGTTTCTTACATTGGAACTTCAAGTCCTGTTATAGTCTACAGAACGTCTGATGGGGCTCCAACATGGGGCTTTGCAGCTTCTTTTAATGCCGGCACACTTCCTTCAACGATTAATAAATCAGTCGCCGGCGGTAATTGTAATGGAGGGACTTGTAAAGCCATTCCGCCTGTACAGGCCCCACCAACTCCCGGCACAGTCACGAATGCTTCATCTTGCGGAGGTACCGGTTCTGTTGTTTTGAACAACTTGCCCGGAAATTTGAACAATGGTCAGGCTCCTTGCTCTAACTGGACTGTAACCCGTAATCCCGGCGGTGTAACTACAACCGGAAATACAGCATCAACAACAATTTTGAATCTGCCTCCCGGTACATACACTTTTACTGTAACGAATTTGGGTGGGTGTACATCGGTTGCTTCAAGCTCAGTCACTATAACCGGACCTACCAATTGTTGTACAGTTGGAGCCGCATCCGGAACTCCTGAAGTCTGCCAAAATCAAAATACAAACATTAATATTACACATACAACCAATGGGGCAACCGGATTAGGTACGATTACCAACTTGCCGGCAGGTTTAACGTCATCTTATTCTAATAATACGATTACGATAAGCGGTGTTACAACAGCTGCACCCGGAGCTTATAATTATTCGATACAAGTAACCGGATCGGGTTGTCCGGCTGCAACGGGTACTATTACGGTTAATCCGTTGCCTGCTACACCTACAGCGAGTGTAACGGTGCAGCCAACGTGTCCTGTGCCTACAGGTACGATTGTGGTTACTGCACCAACGGGTGCGAATTTACAATACAGTGTAAACGGCAGTACGTATCAAGCAGGAGCTTCTTTCAGTGGATTGGCGCCCGGTAACTATAATGTTACGGTACGTAATACGACTACAAAC
>CANGQQ010000037.1 GCA_947456025.1 Chitinophagaceae bacterium
CTGAAAGCAAAAGGACAAGGAAAATCTGTTTTAGCAGATGAAAGAGAACATCATGGCGGCTTGATTTGCCTGAAAGGTGGTGATCTGGCAGAAGAAATCCATGTAAGTGGACTGAATCCTTTGATTTGGGAAATCGAAAAACTGTTTAATGAACCCTTTTTTGAACAAAAATATGTTTTGATGGCTAAGCGCTAAACGCTACCATTTCAATTCCAGTTTGTTGTTTCTTTTATCGATATCGGCCATGCGTTGTGTTGGATCAATTTCTGCAAGCGTCAACTCTGTCAGTCGTTTATCAAATTCAATGATGTAAGTTGTGTGCGTCCATTTCCAGGAGGGATATCGTTTTGCCTTAAGCAGCGAATCTTCATCCGGCTTGGCTCCAAACATCAAATAGGCAGGTATATAATGTAATTGTCTGGAGCCGTCTTTAAATGTAAGAACGAGATCGATTGGCATAGGTATCTCTCCAATCCTTCGTAGCCTGATTTTGGATTTCCCGGATTCTTCCCACAAACTATCAATACTGTAATCAATTGTTTTGGTGGTATGAACCCAATATTCTTTGTACCAATCCAGTTGCATACCACTTACCTTTTCGGCAATACGTATAAAGTCATTCACATCGGGATGACGAAATTTCCATTCCCGGAAATAGTCCAGTAATATTCTGCTGCGCTGTGCTTCGCCGGTGATATAACCCAATTGCGATAAGAACACGCACCCTTTGGAATAGGAAGCCTGAGAATAAGCAAAATTGGTTGAAAAATGATCTGCATGTGTTGTAAGTGGTTCTTCCAGTCTGCTTCGCACAAGTGAAAAGTAACCATTATAGTTGGCCGCGTGGTATAAAGGCAAGGTCTTATTCTCATAGACCTGCCCTTTCCGTTTAGCCAGTTCCGATTGGTAGTAATGTTCAACCAAGTTGGTAGCAAACTCCGTAAACCCTTCATCCATCCATCCGTACAGGCTTTCGTTGTTGGCCAGCACCATCTGATACCAACTGTGCATCCACTCATGAAAAACAGTACCCAAACCCGGACCATCCAGCAAGGTAGCCATCGGGTACTCCATACCTCCATCACCACCTTGGATAAAGGAATATTGCTTGTATGGGTATGTACCAAATTGTTGTTTAACGAAGGGATAAACCAAGGCTGCAGCATCTGCAACTTCTTGCCAGGCCTGATCGTTTTCCGTTTGTCCGGGAACATATTTATAAATCACATGCAATTCCGGACCATCTTTTAATCGCTTGACAAGATGTTTGAAATCTGGATCTGCCGCCCAAACAAAGTCGTGCACTTTGGGTGCAAAAAATTTCCATGTCTTTTTATGGGCTTTTGAAACAGGAACAACTGTACCCGGCAACTCATACCCCATTCCTATTTCCTGTGCATTTTGCAAATAACCGGTTCCTCCAATCAAATAATTTTTATCCATCGTTATGGATACATTAAAGTCGCCCCAAACTCCATAAAACTCACGTGCTACATAAGGAGTAGGATGCCATCCGTTTCGGTCGTATTCACACAATTTTGGATACCATTGACTCATCGAATATTTAACACCATTTTCAGCATCGCGACCACTTCTGCGAATCTGAACAGGAACTTTTGCTTCAAATTCCAATTCCAGCAGGACTTTTGATCGTGGAAGAATGGGCTTCGACAAGAGTACCTCAAGAATCGTTTCATGTTCTTTCAACTGCTGCGGAATACCGTTGATACGCAACCATTTTACTTTCTGATAACCTTCTTCCTGCTTGTTTAAATGTAAAATCCGGTCTGCAATTCGTCCATCCCAATCCGGACGATTCCCGATTTTAGTTTTACCGAGCTCCCTGCTTCTTGCATCCATCATGCTGTTCGGCTGAAAAGCATTCCAGTATAAATGATAAAAAACACGACGGAGTGTATCCGGCGAATTATTGATGTATTCAATTTTTTGTTTCCCCTGAAGGATATGCGTTTCAATATTCACATCTACCTGCATCGTGTAATTGGCTTGTTGTTGCCAATAGGACTCCTGAGCGTTAACCGTATACAGAAAGAAACAAGATGCGATCAACCAACCTAAAAAACGCAGTTTCATAAAAAAAAATTAGAATGTAAAATTCGTAAATGAAAGGTAAATGAAGCGCTCCTTACCGTAAAGTAAAATTCAATTTATAATTCATTAACAAAGTTGGAACGATCGAAACAAAAACAAACGTGGAATAATCTTTCGTTTCAGATGGCACAAGGAAGGTGATACCTGTTCCTTACAGAACGACTTACGGACAACCTTCTACCACAATTACGATTTCCCCCTTGACTCCTTTTTGCAAATAGTACTCGTGAACTTCACGCAAGGTCCCCCTTTTATTTTCCTCGAACTTCTTTGTCAATTCTCTACTCACACAACACCTCCGCTCTTCACCCAAAAACTGAATGAGATCGGCAAGGGTTTTTACCAGCCGGAAGGGCGATTCATAAAAGATCATGGTTCGTTCTTCGGTTGCAAGTTCTTTCAACAGCGTTTGACGTCCTTTTTTTTGAGGAAGAAACCCTTCGAAAGAAAATCGGCTGGCAGGTAGTCCGCTATTCAATAAAGCTGGTACAAACGCAGTAGCACCGGGCAAAGATTCAACAACAACATCGTTTTTGATACACTCTCGAATCAGTAAAAAAGCAGGATCACTGATCCCGGGGGTACCGGCATCTGTAAGCAAGGCCATGCTCTTACCTTCTTTCAGTTGCTGGACAAGATGTTGCACAATTTTGTGTTCATTGTGCTGGTGGTAGGGCGTTAAAGGCTTTTGAATGGAATAATGATTGAGCAAAACAGAAGATGTTCTTGTATCCTCTGCAAGAATTAAATCAACCTGCTGAAGCACATCCAGTGCTCTAAGGGTAATATCTTTTAAATTACCAATGGGAGTAGGAACCAGGTACAGCAAGGCAGTTTGCGTTTAAAATGAGAAGAAAGGTGCGATTGACCGGCACTTTACAGCACCTGTCGGTTATTGTACCTCAATTTCGTAATATTCCATTACCGGATTGGCAAGCAATTTCTTTGCCGCTTCATCTGCAATTGCTTTTGCAGCATCTTCAGAGGCCGCATCGATCTGAAGGGTTATGTTTTTACCGATACGAATATCTTCCACTCCTTTTAATCCCAGATTGGTTAACCCGCCTTTAACGGCCTTACCCTGCGGATCCAATAAATCTTTCAACGGCATCACTTTAACCTGTACTGTATAGCTCATTTGTGAACAGTTTATACTTTAAGAAATCTTTTTTCGGAGAAGCAAAGATAATACAACATAGGTCACATAGATGAGGATCACACTCTGCCATTGAAAAATTACAATCAACACTAATGAAAGCGCCAGCAAAAGATATTGAGGTCGGTTTTGTTTGACCCCTAATCCATCAAGTTTTAAACTCATGATTGGAACATTCGATACCATCAATCCGCTTAACGTAACGATCAAAACATACAAAATCCAAGGCTGTAATAAGAGTGTCGCCGTATCATTGTGGCCGAACCATAACATCAAAGGCAAAGAGGCTATAACCAATCCGGTTATGGGTATGGGAACACCTCTGAATGACCTGGACTGACGTTGATCAAGATTAAACCGGGCCAAGCGCCATGCTCCGGCGCAGGCAACCAAAACAGCCGGAACAAAATACCAAACCGGAGTATCCAACCCGTTTGCTTGCTGCATAAAACTCATGCGCAACAATTGATAAAGAATTAAAGAGGGCGCAACCCCAAAAGACACTACATCACTTAACGAGTCGAGCTGCTTCCCCATATCCGAGGCAGCACGCAACAAACGAGCAAGAAACCCATCCAAAAAATCGATAAGCGCAGCAATTAAGAGCAAAAAGGAAGCATACACCATCTTTTCCGGCAACCGTAAAAAAAGGACACCATCTTTCAGGTAAGCGACACTTTCCTCCGGTTGCAAAATCAAAACAATGGCCATGCAGCCACATACCAGATTGAGTAAAGTGAAAATGTTTGGAATCGTTCGGACCATATTGTAGTTGTTGTCGTATTTAAAAATCAACGCTTCATCAATGACTCAATCTCCTCAATTGTAATGGGTATGTGTTTCATCAGATCCTGATGACCGTTTCGGGTAATCCACACATTGTTTTCGATCCGTATGCCCATTTGTTCTTCTTCGATGTAAATCCCCGGCTCCACAGTAAAAACCATTCCTTGTTTGATGGGCTCTGTACGTGTGCCCAAATCATGGACGTCAACACCAAGATGATGTGAAATACCATGATAGAGGAATTTCCGGTATGCTCTGTTGGAAGGATCTTCGTTGCGAACATCCGATTTTCGCAACAAGCCTATTTTCAGAAATTGCTGTGTCGCCTCTTCTCCTACTTTTTCAGTATAATCTACGATACTGATACCCGGCTTCAACAAACTTTTGGCATAATTGTGTAAATGTAAACAGGCATTGTAAACCGTTTTTTGACGGCGTGTAAATTTCCCATTAACCGGTACTGTACGCGTGAGGTCTGCACAGTACCCACCATACTCTGCGCCAAAATCCATCAAAACGAGTTCTCCGTCTTTACACTCCTGGTTGTTGGAAACATAATGCAGCGTACGTGCTCTGTCACCACTCGCAACAATGCTTCCATAAGCCGGACCGGTTGCACGATTCGATAAAAAAGAATGCCAGATTTCAGCTTCAATTTCGTATTCCATTTTTCCGGGTTCGATGAATCCGAGCAAACGACGAAAAGTTATGTCGGTGATATCAATCGCTTTTTGAATGACTCCAACCTCAGCAGCTGTCTTAATTGCGCGAAGTGTTTTTAGAATCTTTGCCGAACGGTGGTAGTGGTGCAAAGGATAACGCGCTTTCATTTCTTGAATGAAACGATATTCGCGGGTTTGTACTTCTGTAGATTTTCGATCGTTTTCATTTGTAGACAAGTACACATCATCAGTAAGATGCATCCATTGTTGTAACAGTCCTTCAAAGCCGTCCAGCCATACAATTGTTTCGATTCCACTAATGGCTTTGGCTTCTTGAGCTCTCAAACGTTTTCCGTCCCATTTTTCCTTCCATTCATTGGGTCGAACCAAAACCAAAACCTCTCGGTATTTGGGATCCGGGTTATCGGGAAACAGCACCAGCATTGTATCTTCCTGTACAATTCCAGTGAGCCAGTACAAATTACTGTTTTGTTTATACGGGTGTAAAGCATCCCCGTTCATGGGCCATTCATCGTTGCTGACGAAAATGGCAATTGATCCGGGCCGCATGGATTTAACGAAGCGATTGCGATTCGATTGAAAGATACCGGAATCCAATGGAAGGTATTTCATGTGTCTTATTTCTTGTTTTTTAAAAGTCGCCGCGATCAATTTGACCGACTCATGCCATCAGAAAACCTGAAGGGCATTTGACTTCCCCATTTTTGGTGCTGCAAAATAAGATTTCAATATTGCCTGCCCAACTCTAACTATCGGATCGTTGTAAGAATCCACTAACTACCGTTTGTTATATATTTATGAATCCTCCACGTTTTTGAGCCATATTTTATCCCTTATACAACAAAAAAGCATTTTCATTACACACATTAACACCGAACACATGTTTCATTAAATTTTTTTCAATATTTAGCGTGCATTTTTGAAAGGCATTTGTTGTTTGACCTTTACTTTTGATTTCATTCCAATTACTGAACAATTTGATGGCCATTCCTGAAACATTGATACCGGCTCACTCTTTTCTGAAACTGGGGCTCCGACATTCGGAGAACATCCATTATCAGTTAGGTCCGGAGACGTTAGCAGAACAAACTGTTCTCCTGGGTCAGGGTGTTTACAATGATACCGGTGCACTATGCATCCCTACTGGAAAATTCACCGGCCGAAGCCCCAAGGATAAATTCATCGTAAAAGATGCGTTAACAGAAAACACGGTTCATTGGAATGAATTCAACCAACCAATTGAAGAATCGTCGTTTCATCTTCTGTACACAAAACTGATTGAACACTTAAACAAGAACAAGAACCTTTGGGTGAGGGATTGTATTGCTTGTGCAAATGAACGATACAAAATAAATATCCGGGTTGTAAACGAAAATCCCTGGAGTAATTTGTTTGCATACAATATGTTCATCCGTCCCAATGAAGAAGAACTGGAAAACTTCAAGCCGGGCTGGCATATTTTTCATGCTCCCTCGTTTTTAGCTAACCCTGCTACAGATGGAACCAGACAAGAAAACTTTGCCGTTGTCAGCTTTAAGCATAAAATGATTTTGATTGGCGGAACGGGATATACCGGCGAAATGAAAAAAGGCATTTTCACGATACTGAACTATGTGTTGCCGCTGGAAAAAAAGGTATTGAGTATGCACTGCAGTGCCAATGTTGGAAAAGAGGGCGATGTTGCTGTTTTCTTTGGCTTGAGCGGAACCGGCAAAACAACCTTAAGCGCAGATCCCGAACGTTTCCTGATTGGTGATGATGAACACGGCTGGGATGATGAAGGGATTTTCAACTTTGAAGGCGGATGTTATGCTAAATGCATCGATCTTAGCAGGGAGAAAGAGCCCGAAATTTTTCAGGCCATTACCCAAGGAGCCCTGGTTGAAAACATCAGCTTTTTCCCCGGTACAAACACCATTGATTATTCCTGTAAGGCGATTACAGAAAATACAAGAGTCAGCTATCCCATCCATTTCATCAGTAATGCCATTGAACCTTCCACATGCGGAATTCCTTCAAATATCTTCTTCTTAACCTGCGACGCTTCCGGTATCTTGCCTCCCATTGCAAGGCTAACTGAGGCTCAGGCGATGTATCAGTTCATCAGCGGATATACCGCAAAAGTAGCAGGCACAGAGACCGGTATTACAGAACCTAAAAGTACGTTCAGTGCCTGCTTTGGTGCACCTTTTCTACCCTTACACCCCGCTGTGTATGCCAAAATGCTGGGCGAAAAGATCAAGCAACAACATGTAAATGTGTGGATGGTCAACACCGGATGGACAGGTGGCGGTTATGGAACCGGAAGACGAATTCAATTGTCATACACCCGGGGATTGATACAGGCCGCTTTAAATGGCGAACTCAATGAAGTTGCCTATGAAAAAATGCCCGTTTTCAATTTTGACATTCCCACGTCTTGTCCCAAGATCCCTTCCGAAATTTTAAATCCGATAAATACCTGGTCCGATAAAAATAATTACATGGAGAAGGCAAAAACATTGGCTTCTTTATTTATAAAAAACTTTGAAAAGTATGCTTCCGGATGCGGTGAAGAAATTCTAGCCGCAGCCCCGAAAGTATAAGTGGTCGTAATCGATTGTTTGCTAAGAACAAAAAACCCCGCTAGTCTTGGCGGGGTTTCACTTTTTCCGGGATGCAAAAATTTAAAACAACCCGTATAACTGGGAATCAATCTTGTTGATGATTTCCCCAAAATGCTCTTCATTTTCTTCAAATTTGTTTACGTCACAATCAATCACCAGCAAGTTTCCCTCTTTATAAGAATCAATCCATTTATTGTAAAACTCATTTAAACGCTTGAGATAATCCAGTCGGATGTTTTCTTCATATTCACGCCCGCGTTTTTGGATTTGTGCCACGAGTGTTGGAACGGAAGCTTTCAGGTAAATCAACAGATCTGGAGGAGAAACCATTGACTTAAGCGTCGCAAAAAATGAAAAGTAATTATCGAAATCGCGTTTACCCATCAACCCCATCTCGTAAAGGTTGGGAGCAAAAATATGCGCATCTTCAAAAATGGTTCGATCCTGAATAACCGTTTCTGTGCCTCTCTGGATATCCAGCACCTGGTTCAAGCGCGTATTCAAAAAGTATACTTGTAAGTTAAAACTCCATCGTGGCATATCCTCATAAAAGTCATTGAGATAGGGATTGTGGTCAACATCTTCAAATTGAGGAATCCATTTGTAATGTTTGCTCAACATCTCTGTCAATGTTGTTTTTCCGGCACCGATGTTTCCGGCAACGGCAATGTGTTTTGGTTTTCTGAGTTTTGCCATAAATGTTTAATTCAAACAGAGATTCCGCGATTGAAATATTTTCAAAATAAAACTTCTTTTCGAAAGTTACTTTAAGGATCCGTTTATTTTTTAGAAATAGTTTAAGCCCATTGACTCGCGTACAATGGCAATGGTTTGCTGAGCGCTTTTCCGGGCCTTCTCCGCACCTTTTTCCATGACTTCACGCAAATAGCGTTGATCATGCCGGATGGCTTCGGCTTTTTCACGTATTGGCGCAATGAACAAAGCCATATCACTTGCCAGTTGTTTTTTCATATCGCCGTAGCGAATGGTGCATTGATCGTAATCGGATTCAAATTGCTTCACCACATCCGGAGCACTCACCAGTTTCATCAACAGAAATAGGTTTTCAATGTACTCAGGCTTGGGCATACCAGACGCAGTAGGACCGGAATCGGTCTGTGCCTTCATCACCTTTTTTCGGATCAGTTCATCGCTGTCAGCCAAATAAATGGTTGCATTCTGATTTTCACTTTTACTCATTTTTCCTGTTCCGTCTAAACTGGGAACTTTCACAAGAGCTCCTCCAAAATTGAACGCAACCGGCTCAGGAAACACTTCGCCATAACGATGATTGAACCGCTGCACAAAATTTCTTGCCATTTCCAAATGCTGTTCCTGGTCTTTCCCAACAGGTACGTAACTGGCCCTGTGTAAAATGATGTCTGCCGTTTGCAACACAGGATAGGTCAATAAGCCGGCGTTCACATTATCGGGTTGCAACCGAACCTTATCCTTAAAGGTGGTGGTCTTTTCCAATTCCCCTTTATAGGCCAGCATGTTCAAATACAAATACAACTCAGCAGTTTCATACACATGACTTTGGCAATAAAGTGCAACTTTATCGGGATCCAACCCGCAAGCAATGTTTTCGGCCAACACACGATGTACATTCTCTTTCAAGGCTTTGGTATCGGGATGAGTCGTTAAAGAATGCCAATCAGCTACCATGAAATAACATTCATGATCATCCTGCATTTGTACATAGTTTTTCATGGCACCGAAATAATTACCCAGGTGCAAAAAACCCGTAGGACGGATGCCGCTCATCACAATTTTTTTCTGTATATCCATAAGAACATTGCCTTTAAAAAATACAGCTCCCTTTGAGCCGCTGTCGGATCTGATTTTTGACAGGAAAGCGAAGATAAGTCTTTCAATTTGAAGGCAAAATCAACAAATAAGCCTTCAGTCCCGAACACAACCCCTCCCGATCAATGACGCCCTGTTTCATGCAACTATCATTATATTTGCCCTATGGAAATTACAGGAGAACTGATTGACAAGCTCAGCCATCTTGCACGTCTCAAAACGAGTGTTCAAGAAAAAGAGGACTTACGCTGTGATATGCAACAAATCATTGGATTTATTGAAAAACTCCGTGAATTGAACACCACCGGTATTGAGCCACTGATGCACCTAACCGAAGAAATCAACCAACTCCGGAAAGACAACATCCAAACTGCACTTTCAACTGAAGAAGGGCTTTTGAATGCCTCCTTAAAAGACGAATCCTATTTTCTGGTCCCTAAAGTCATCAAAAAATAACGCCCATGAGCAGTCCTGTGATTTTTCTTCAAAACGTACGCAAGAGCTACTACCTGGGCAAACAGGAATTGGAAGTATTGAAGGGCATCGATCTGGAAATTGACAAAAGTGAATTTGTTGCCCTGATGGGACCTTCAGGTTCCGGTAAAAGCACCCTTATGAACATCCTGGGCTGTTTAGACACACTCAGTAAGGGATCCTACATTCTCAACGGCAAGGATGTGAGTAAAATGCACGATAATGATTTAGCCGATATCCGAAATCAGGAGATCGGATTCGTGTTCCAGCAATTCAATTTGATGCCCCGCTTAACAGCATTGGAAAATGTTGCGCTCCCTTTAATTTATGCCGGCATCCCCAAAAAGGAACGTAATGAGCGCGCCATGCAGATGTTAGACAAAGTGAAACTATCCGACAGGTCGCATCATAAACCCAATGAACTGAGCGGTGGACAAATCCAACGTGTTGCCATCGCGAGAGCACTGGTCAACAACCCTTCGATTATTTTGGCAGATGAACCTACGGGAAATCTGGACAGTAAAACATCAGAAGAAATCATGCATCTGATTACGGAAATTCATAACCAAGGCAACACCGTTGTATTGGTCACTCATGAAGAAGAAATTGCCCGTTACGCCCAACGGGTTGTAAGACTTCGCGACGGATTGATCGAAAGTGACCAGAAGAAAAAACAAATTGAACCCATACACACATAAGAATTAAGTCCGGAAGTTTTTAAACTTTACTCGATCAATCGTGTTAATCAAGCTACAATAAGAAATATGTCGTTCAAAATCTATACAAAAACAGGGGATCTAGGGAAAACCAGTTTGATTGGCGGTACAAAAGTTCCCAAAAGTCATATCCGCATCGAAACCTATGGAACAGTTGATGAACTCAATTCCTATATTGGATTTTGCAATGATCAAATAAAAGACCCGGCTACTCAAATTACCCTGCGCGAAATTCAGGATCGGCTCTTTACCATTGGAGCCTCACTTGCAACGGATCCGGAAAAAGATTCGAAAATGAAAATTCCGGACTTGAAAGAAGAAGATGTACAGCTTCTGGAACTCGAAATCGACCGTATGAATGAAAACCTGCCCCCGATGAAGTTTTTTATTTTACCCGGTGGGCATCCTGCTATTTCATCGCTTCATATCGCCCGATGTGTTTGTCGCAGAGCCGAGCGCTTGTGTGTTCAAATGCAACAGGAGGACCTGTTTGTTGAACCGCTCGTGATCAAATATATGAATCGTCTGAGTGATTATTTGTTTGTAACGGCTCGATACATTGGGAATCTGGAAGGGGTTGCTGAAATCCCATGGAAGCCCAGAGTCTAAGTTCTTTAGGTTGCTGAAATTGGTTCAAATGATCTGAAATCCAATCGTGGTAACATTTCGTTGAAATCAAGAAAAAATCAAACGATGTGCCCATCTTTCATATGCACAATCCGATCACACTGTTCTGCCAGTTGCTCGTTATGAGTCACAATCAAGAACGTTTGTTGAAACCGCTCTCTTAAATGAAAAAACAACCGATGCAATTCATTCGCATTGGTTGAATCCAGATTACCTGTAGGCTCATCGGCCAGAATCACATCGGGCTGATTAATCAATGCTCTGGCGACGGCCACACGTTGCTGTTCTCCACCCGAAAGAGCCGCGGGTTTGTTGTTGATCCGTTCCTGCAATCCCAGCAAGCCCAATAATTCGCGTCCCCTTTGTTCAACCTCCTTTTTTCGTCTGTGCCCCAGCCAACCGGGAATACAAACATTTTCAAGAGCTGTGAATTCAGGTAACAAATGATGAAATTGAAAGACAAATCCAATGTGACGGTTTCGAAAAGCCGCAAGCGCATTTCCTTTTAACGAGTCAATCCGTTGGTTGTTGAGCCACACTTCGCCCGAATCCGGATCATCCAGAGTGCCTAAAATATGCAAAAGTGTACTTTTCCCGGCCCCGCTGCTGCCAACAAGACTCACCACCTCCCCTTTCTGTATTTCAAGGTCCACGCCACGCAAGACATCCAGTGATCCGTAACGTTTCCTGATATTTTTGCAGCTTAGCATCATTGCCCGATCTTTTTACAAACCTAACTATATTTACAGAAAAGAAACGATCTGATCTGAATACACGTCCATCCTTTAAGGCTGTTCAAAAAAACGGATTTGGTTATTTCAGCAGGAAAGTTACATTTGCGAAAAATAAAGAGTTTCCTTATGTTCTGGACACTTGAATTAGCATCATACCTCGAAGACGCCCCCTGGCCTGCAACCAAAGACGAATTGATCGATTATTCAATCCGCAGTGGTGCCCCCATTGAGGTCGTTGAAAACTTGCAGGAACTGGAAGACGAAGGCGAAATTTATGAAAGTATTGACGACATCTGGCCGGACTATCCAAGCCAGGAAGACTTCTTCTTTAATGAAGACGAATATTAGTATCGTCGTTCAACAAAAAACGATTAAAAAAGCCGTTCAAATTTGAACGGCTTTTCTCTTGCTAGCTCTTAAAGGTTAATTTAAAATACAACAACAAAAACGAAAGCGCACAAATGATGGCATTGCAGATGATTACAGGCCATAACATATAACCCAACCCGTATACCAGCCAAATGAAAGTACTGCACAGCACGATCAAGATCGTGTAGATGCTAAGATCACCTATCCGTTTCGACTTCCAGGCCTTGTACACCTGAGGCATGAAGGTAATGCTGCTCAGGAAAGACCCCAGATGGCCCATAATATCAATGATGGTCATTTGAAATTGGTCCTCGCTTTTGAATGAATCTTATTCTTTTTCCATTTGATCAATGACAGCTCCCGTAACACCGGTAAAACTAAAGCCCCCGTCGTGAAACAAATTTTGCATTGTAACCATACGAGTCATGTCGCTAAACATCATTGTAATATAGTTGGCACAATCCTCAGCACTTGCATTGCCCAAAGGACTCATTTTTTCGGCATAATTGATGAAGCCATCAAACCCTTTTACACCACTCCCGGCCGTTGTACGGGTTGGAGATTGCGAAATCGAATTGACACGTACCTTTTTCTTAGCGCCATAATGATAACCGAAACTGCGGGTTACGCTTTCCAATAAAGCCTTTGCATCGGCCATCTCATTGTAATCCGGAAATACGCGCTGGGCTGCGATATACGAAAGCGCCACAACACTTCCCCACTCATTCAATGCATCCAGATCCCATGCGGTACGCAATACACGATGTAAACTCATGGCAGAAATATCCAGCGTTTTGGAATTCCATTCATAATTCATTTCGGTATAGTGCTTCCCTTTACGAACATTCAAACTCATGCCTATACTATGTAAAACAAAATCCACTTTTCCTCCAAAATGTTGCATGGATTGTTCAAATAAATTTTTCAGGTCCTCCATGTTTGTAACATCGGCACCAATGACCAGTGCATTACCACACAACGCTGAAAGTTTGTTGATTTCACCCATACGAAGAGCTACGGGAGCATTGGTGAGCACGATCTGAGCACCTTCTTCATAACATTTCAAAGCCGTTTTCCATGCAATTGATTTCTCGTCCAAAGCACCGAAAATGATTCCCTTTTTCCCTTTAAGCAATTGATAACTCATACGATTGATTTGTGCCAAAAATAAGAAAGATGACCGATATGTGGCTTTGAGAATTAAGCCCCGGCGATGAATGACCGGATTACGCGCAGACTCCTTCAAATCCCTTTTCCGCTTTGTTTCTGCAAATGTGAGATGGTGTTTGAAAGCCAACAAAGTATAAATTGTGGTAATTTCACAACGCAATTACGAAATACCGGATCATGAATGAACATTTCATAGAACAAATACACAATCGCCAGAAAGCCTGTGAGGCCGTGCCACCCAATGAAGAAATTGCAAATTGGACCAACAACCTCATCAGCCTCCTCTTCCCGGAACGTTCGAGCCGTAGAGATGCTACTACCGAGGAAACGCAAAAGGCATTCCTGACGCTTCAAAATGAACTTCTAAACATTCTTGAAGCTACCGATGCCTGCACCAATTGCAATAAAGCTGAAAAAGCGGCGATCTTCTTTGATGCATTGCCCGAACTCTACCGGGTTCTGAATACCGATATTGAAGTATTACTGCAAGGCGATCCTGCTGCACAAAACCGATTTGAAATTATAAGAGCCTACCCTGGATTTACAGCCATCAGCTTTTACAGAGTTGCACATGCATTACTGAGTTTAAACATCCCGCTCTTACCAAGAATCATAACAGAACATGCGCACTCCAAGACGGGAATTGACATTCATCCGGGTGCAAGAATCGGAGAATACTTTTTCATTGATCATGGAACCGGAATTGTTGTTGGAGAAACCACACATATTGGGAATCACGTCAAACTGTATCAGGGTGTTACACTTGGCGCATTGAGTGTTGACAAAAACATGGCGAGCAAGAAACGACATCCAACAATTGAAGACCATGTCATCATCTATTCAGGCACAACAATTTTGGGTGGCGATACGGTGATCGGACACAACAGTGTTGTTGGTGGCAATGTGTGGCTCACACGAAGCATCCCTCCTTTTTCTACCGTTTACAACCGTCCGGATATTAAAGTTGTTGAATATCAAAAAGACAAGAACCCATAATGGCAAGTATTATAGATCTCGTAGGCAACACACCGCTTGTTGAAATCAAAAAATTGAACCCCAACCCAAAGGTCAAGGTCTACGCAAAACTTGAAGGTAACAATCCCGGAGGCAGCGTAAAAGACCGGCCCGCTTTGAACATGATCCGTTCTGCAATTGAACGTGGCGACATACGACCGGGCATGCGCTTAATTGAAGCAACAAGCGGTAATACGGGAATTGCATTAGCCATGATTGCGCGATTGTACAATCTTGAAATTGAGCTGGCTATGCCTTCAACATCTACAAAAGAACGAACGCGCACAATGGAAGCATTTGGTGCTAAGGTTACTTTACTGGAAAGCATTGAAGTTTGCCGTGATTATGCCATTGATGAAGCCGCAAAAGGGAATGCTTATATTTTGAATCAGTTTTCGAATCCCGACAATTATTTGGCTCATTATAAAACAACCGGCCCTGAAATCTGGAAAGATACAGGTAAGGGGATTACACATTTTGTGAGTTCGATGGGCACGACCGGAACCATCATGGGAGTTTCCAGATTTCTGAAAGAACAAAATCCATCCATACAGATCATCGGTTGCCAACCAACAGAGGAGTCATCGATACCCGGTATCAGACGTTGGCCAGTGGAATACCTGCCTGAAATTTTCGAGCCTGAACGTGTTGACAGAGTGATCGATGTTTCGCAACAAGCAGCAACACATATGGCGCGTCAATTGGCCAAGGTGGAAGCCATTTTTGCCGGCATGAGCAGTGGAGGCGCTGCAACGGCGGCATTCCAACTCGCCGGCGAATTGGAATCGGGCATCATTGTATTTATTGCATGTGATCGTGGTGACCGATACCTGAGCAGTGATTTGTTTGAATGATCTGCTTCTTGAGCATTTTTGCATTCGATGTTGCAATAGTCCATTAGCAAGAAGCTTACGACTACTGAGCTAAACTGATGTTGACCTGTAAACCGGCACGTGTGTTGATGACAGGAGGTGGTGTTGCAATGTATCCGATAATCCTGCTCTGTTCCAGAAACAAACGAAGACGAATACGATTGTTCAATACATAATCAATCGAAGGATTGATGTTCAGCACTTTTTGTCCGCCGGTAGGAATTTTATTTTGTTGATCCAGAATATTATTCGAGATCGCGTTGTCACGATAGGTAAGATCAAAACGGAAGCTGATATCATTCTCAAGCGTCTTTGTATCTTTCTTCGTAAACGGCAGTTTAAAAGGCAACTTCAACCCTCTTTTTCTCCAGCCTGCCCCAACGGTAACATCAATACTCCGCACTTCGCTAACCTGAAAATCAATGAGACTTAAACTGATCGTTCGGCTGCGTCCATAATCCAATTTAAAACTCAGTTGATTGGTTAACTGAACATCGAACCCTATCAATGGTGCAAATTTTTCACTTATAGTAACATTGGGCACAATAAAGAAGGGCACAAAATTATTCGATATTGTATCAAGAAAGGAGGGAAATCCAAGTCCTAATTGATCGGTATACAACAATGCCGAAGTGAAATTATTCATACTCAAGGTACTGTTGTATCCATGAGAAATTGAAAAGTTGGTGAATATTTTTTCCAAACCGGGCAACCTGCTCAATCCATTATAGGTTAAACGCCAATTGGGCTTCGGCAAATAACGCTTAAAGGGATTGTCGTTGATCTTTCGGTTGCTTTGATTGATGAGACCTACCGTCAATGGATCCTGATTGGTGTAAGCTGCAATAAAAGCCGGAATCAAAACATCCTGCGCGTAACGTCCGTATCCTTTGTAGAAATTATCTGCATTGACCTGCCCCTGTGAATAAGGATTGATTTTCCCTAAACGCTCCGATAAGATGACACGGTTTCTTTCAAATTGCAGAAAAGACTCTCCGGGTAAGGTAGCCGAATACTTTCTGAACATTGTTTGGTAGGAAATGAATGTAATCTCAAATCCGCCGCCGGCATAAGGGTTTAGATTTGCAAACTTGCCGGAACCGGTAGTATCCTTAAACAAACTGGAATAATTCTTACTGAACGACCGTGTAAGATTCAAATCGATCGTAAAGTCTCTAAAGGGCTCTACCGTTGCTTCAACTTTGAATTCCTGCTTGTAGCTTTGAGTGAAGAGAAAGTTAAAGGTCGTATCACGGGTCATCCAGCCATTACGAGCAATTTTACTGAGCCAGGCAGTATCCGGCTGCCTTCCAAACACATAATCCAATCCAGGAGCTCTTGTTTTCCAGTTTTGTCCAAAATGTTGTGTTTCCTGATTGTAACCAGGTATTCTTGAATTAAACGATTCGTTATAATTCAAATTGATATTTTTCAATGAAGTGAACAACCGCCCAATCAATTTGAGGCTGCCGCTTAACTCGGGTTGTATCGTTTTGTCCTTACGTGCTTCTATTCTGTTCAACCTTCTGAACAAACGCGCAATGTAGTTTTTACTTTTACCAACCGTATCCTTGGGATTGAATTGAATATTGGGAGATGCCAGTTGCGGTGTTTGTTTTGGTCCGGATGGAGCTTCCAGCGCACGCAACCAACGGGACTTTGCGTAAAGCCTTGTAAAATCCAACTGACCGGTGAAAATTCGTTGCTGGGAATTTTCCATGGTGTTTCCTAAATTAATCGCCAAACGAGAAGCTCCGATCCAATTGTAGGTTGTTGCATAATTAATCCGCGCGGTTGTCCAATCCAGTATCGGTATTTTAGAAATGGGCAGATTGTACGATGCGTTAGCGGTCTGCTTGTAAATTACATTTCTGCCTCCCTTTAAGAAATTGCGGCGAAGCGAATCCCGCTTGAATTTTGTATCAATTCTACCGAAAGGTTCGTCAACCCTCGCGTTATTGGTAGCCGAAAAATCGACATTAATGGACCGTGTCAAATCCCAACGTAAATTATAGACCCGATCAAACACAAAATATTTATCATAGGTTTCCGGGATTTTGAACGGACTGGGAGGAACGCCCGGTATTACAACCTCACGTGCACGTGCTGCACCAAATTGCCGGTTGACATCGGCGCGGAAACTCAGTAAACTCGGTCGGTAATTAAAATTGATGTCTTTGATGATTGCCCACCAGGCACTGCGGTATTTAATCCATTTTTTAAACGGCTCAACAAACTTTGATTGTGGCGCAAAGTTATAACCCAATCCTGCGTAGTGTTTTTCGAGCACATCACTTTCGATCAATGGATTTCTTTTTTCCGTTTTTGTATAGGAGAAACTGACATCGATATTTGAAACATCATAAATCCGGGATGGTTTATTGTTGGTTTTGGTCTTCCGCATGTTGGTCACATTTACGGTCGTAATCGATGTAAAGTCCTGTGAAATCCTTTTTACGGAATCCTTATTATTGGTCGTTTTCAATTTATCTCTGAACTTGACATCCTGATCATAAGGATCGTACTCAGGACTCATTACGGTTTGTGAATAGCTGGCATAAACAGGAATTTCCAACCCTGCATTTTTAGGAAGCAACTTACCCATTTGTAAATTGGCCGCTACATCAAATTGAGAAAAATTTTCACGGCTACGTTCATTGACGCGTTGTTCAATTGTTCCAAAGCCGGCACTGCGGGTTGCCGCAGAAAGCGTAATTGTACCAAAGTCGGCCATCTGCAAATCTATTCTTCCCGTAGCGGCCCAACCGCCTTTTTCATCCAAACCGCTTAAGCGTAGCTCATTGATCCAGATCTCGGCACACAGAGAAGTATTGTTGTCGCCTTTGGGGTTTTCAATGCCGACCAGGAAGCCTTTCACTTCGCCCAAATTCGGATTCCCCATCACGGTCCAGCTGACACCTTTTCCTCTATTTTCAGTGAATGGTTGCATGACACTTCCTGTTCGCCTTAATTTAAAACGCACCAGATCAGTCAGGTTCAAATCAAATTCATTATCAGCAGGCCAAACGGTTGTATCCTTGAGCAAGCTTCCCCAACGGGTAACTTTCAAAGGCATTTTTACTTCATAGTAATTGTTAATGAAATCTGTTCCAAATCGTATAACAGCCATTGCTTCGCCATCCCTTAACACATCTGAAATCCCTCTGGATTCGGCATGCATGAACATCCTAACCCTGTTGTATTGACGAAGATCGAGGTTGGTTGATTTGAACACAGATCTTGCATCGCCATCCTGCAGATTGCAGATTTGCATACTCAGCGATTGTTCATTCAGCAATAAATTCAAACCATTATTACTTAATTGCTGAACCCGTTGAATGCCGGGAGGAATCACATAATTGACAGGTATGCGCTTGTCGTTTTCCTCCACGTTCACAGCCGTCACATTAAATGTAGTAAGATTCTGATTGGGCAATGGTTTGTATTGTCCGGTTGTGTCAAGCGCATACTGGAACGAACGCC
>CANGQQ010000038.1 GCA_947456025.1 Chitinophagaceae bacterium
CAGCATACCATAAAAGGTATCTTCAAATGGAATGTTGTGCATTGGTGAAGGCAAAAAAGAAAACAAGCGAATGCCCAGATTTTCCGCATCGTTGTAAAGAACAACCGGAATGGCGGTGAGAAATCCATTGACAATAAAAAAAGGAATCAAACAAACGATGTACGAAATGAGAAATGAGGAGGGATCAAACGCCGAAAAATAATTCCGAAAAAGAAAGACACATGCAATCAACGCAGCATTCAAAATGAATGTGTAAGACGTATAGGCTTTGTCAAAATGCCAAAAGCCCAGAATTAAAGCAACAAAGCCCAATAAAAAATAGATCTGACTGATGTTTTTGATGGCAATAATTCGGGGGAAATAGACACGTAAACACTCGTAAACAAATAAACAACAATAAGGCACCGTCACAAAAAACAACACTTCCTCAACCGGCAAGTGCCCGATTTTCATTCCTGTGATATAAGATTCATTAAAACTCCATACACCGATACGTGTAAAATACTCATCCCATACTAAAAAAATCAACGCAGGAATAAGCATCGCAGGAAACACAAACTTCCACTTTTTATAAAATGCAACCTTTCGGTCAAAACTCAACAATAAAGGGCCTGCCAATGAACACAGATGAATAAGAAAGTAAGTATAGTGACTGTTCATGCTTGAACTTGTTATTATCGTATGTTGGGATTCAGTTGTTTCTCTTTACGCACTTTCTCCCAATATCTTTTTGCAACAATTAGCATTCCAAAACTCTCGCCATCTTCTTTTCCGATATGACGGTGGTGCATTTTATGAGCCCATCTTATTGCGCGAACGTATGTGTTGTTCCACCGACTAAACCATTTAAACCGTTGATGAATGATCACTTCATGAACAATAAAATACGCAAGGCCATACAATGCGATGCCCGCACCAATACTCACAACCCAATACACCTGATGCATCAAACCCAACATGATGCACAACCAACTAGGTATGGCAAAAATGAGAAAGAAGGCATCATTCTTTTCAAAGACATACCCCCGCGGCTGATGATGATCTTCATGCAAAAACCATAAAAAGCCATGCATAACGTATTTATGCGTTAGCCAGGTTACACCCTCCATGAGCGCAAAAACAAGTAATGTGAGCAGTACGTACATAAGGAATATCATATAGCCATTCTTAATATGAAAAAAAATAAGGTTTGAATTAATAACAAATGTCGTGCAAACCGGTTCGGTTGATCCAAAGAAAGCACTTTAAACAGTACTAATAACAGCACACTCACGCCAAACCAACAAACATAGTTGTACATTGGAATGGAACCATCCGGCAACCATTTCCAGTAATTCAGGTGTACGGCCACAGGCTCCATGAGCCAATCGAAAGCGGTTGCCATCAACCCACCCGTAAACAGGAAGAAAACTACCTTAAAGCCGGAGGAACGCCGGGAGGTCGCTATCCATTTTTTGTTTGCGGCGAAATCCAACAAATAGAGCGCCGTGGCTCCACAACAATAAACAATAATGAACCAGTTAACACCAATAATCAACGGCACTTGTTTCACTGCCAGTCCCATTGAAACATATTGATAAGAACCAAACAAGAGTTGGTAATTGACCCCTAGATACTCTACAAAAAATCCTACCACATAACAGGAAACGATGAACACGAAGAACCGTAGACTCCTGGCTTCCTGTACCCATACCAGCAACGCAAAAGAGAGCAATAAATTGAAAGGCGTCAATGAAGCAAAGAAAAAACGGTCAAAAAAAAGCATGCCCACCAATCCTACAATATGAAAGAAGCCGGCAATGGCCGTTGCAAGCAGGGTTCGATCATATGATAGATTTGTCTTCATCTTTTTTGAAAGTCCTTTTGAACTAAATCGCCTACCAGCTTTGCGCTTTTGAAACACAAAGGAATGCCGCCACCCGGATGTACGCTGCCGCCACAGAAGTAGAGACCTTTGTAAGAAGAACTGTAATTGGCATGTCGGAGAAATGCAGCCATTTTACTGTTGCTGCTGGTTCCGTATAATGATCCCATATAAGAACCGGTTCGCGATTCAATCAATATCGGATCTAAAAACGATTCTGTTTCAATTGCAGCCTCTACATCTGTATTGAGAATCCGACTCAACTTTTGCAAAATCCGAGCTCTTAATTCCTTACGCAACACATCCCAATCCTGCCCTTGATTGGAGGGCGCATTGACCAATATGAACCAGTTTTCTTTTCCCGGAGGAGCCTGATCTGCTTCCATCTTAGAAGTAATGTTTATGTAAACAGTTGGATCCTGATGTAACGTCCCGAGTTTGAATATATTTTGAAACTCCTCTTTGTAGGAGTCTGAAAAGAAAATATTGTGCAGATGCAAATCAGGAAACTCCCGATTCATACCCCAATAAAAAATAAGACCGCTGCAACTACGCTCCTGTTTGATAATTTTTTTTGCTTTGACTGTCTCTTGAAGTAAGTGTTGATAGGTAAAATAAACATCGGCATTGCTAACAACCACATCTGCACGTACGGTATCTCCCTGAACGATCACACCCTGAATGGCATTCTTTTCATAGAGAATACGCTCGACCGGTTGATTGAAATGAAATTCGACTCCTTTTTGGAGGGCCAATTGATACAGCGCATTCGTGATGCTGATCATACCCCCTTGCGGATAAAAGGTTCCTTCGTTGAGTTCAAGATGCGGTATCAAACTCATCATTCCGGGTGTCTGGTAAGGATTGCTTCCATTATACGTTGCAAATCGGTTGAACAGTTGAACCGCTTCGTCTGTTTGAAATGCTTTACGGTTCCATTGGTCCAGTGTTCCCATTAAATAAGGCCACTTTACGACCTTTAATGCATTTAGAACGGATCGCTGCAACCAGGTACCGAGTTGATGCAGTGAATGGTTCAGAAAAATGGTTCCGATGGACTCGTACAATCGTTTGCTTTCTTCCAGATAACGGATAACAGAACCGGGTCGTTCGCCCAATTGCTCCTGCATTTCCCGATCCAACGCTTCCGGATTGGTCCATGCATGAACACGTTTGCCATTTTCGAAAAAATATTTACAGGATAATGGAACATTTTGAAACCGGAAATACGAATCAACCGGCACCCCGGCCATTTCAAACAATTCGGTAAGATGGTAAGGTTGTGTAAACAAAGAAGGGCCGGCATCAAACCGGAATCCGTCTTTTTCAATTAATGAAAGTTTACCGCCGGGATGTGCATTTCGTTCAAAAACCTGAACCCGAAATCCCTGTATTGCCAGGCGAATGGCAGCAGCCATGCCGGCGATTCCGCTTCCGATTACGACTGCATCACGTTGCGACATGTAGAAATTGATGTTTTTGAAGCCAGTCCCGTAACAGCGGGAATGCAATTTTAAACCATTCAGTGTACTCCTCCGGATTGGATTTCAACTCCGATTCGATGGTGTCAATTGTCTTATAACAAGTATCGGCAACTTCTTCCGGATCCGGATGGAGCGTCCCCTCAAAAAAGCCTGCGAATACATGATCGAATTCAAACTCTGTGAGTCCGTTTTCAAAAGACGCTTTATACGTAAAATGAAATGCTTTTTTCAATGGAGTCGTAAAACCCAGTTCTTCATTCAACCGACGAATAGCAGCATCGTGAATATCTTCTCCTGGAAACGGATGACTGCAACAGGCATTGGTCCATAAGCCGGGACTGTGGTACTTGTGCGCTGCTCTTTTTTGCAGAAGCATTCGTCCGTTGCGGTCAAACAGGAACACGCTGAACGCCCTGTGAAGCAATCCTTGCTCATGAGCTGCGATCTTTTCCATCGTTCCCACAGGCTTGTCGTTTTCATCCACCAATATTACTTCCAGCATACAAAAAAATTACTGTTCCGTTTCGTTTTAAAACAAATTCAACTGATTGCGAATCCCTGCACGCAATAAAATCATAATCTTATGTGAATCGGGAATGCGCACACGTTCTTGCATGATTGTAGAAGGATGCAATCGTTGTATTTTTTTAAACAACGACCAATAATACTTGAAGGCAACCAACACACCAAAACGTGCCTTCAAGGGTAGCATCAAAATACCTTTGTATGCATGTTCAAAATCTTTTTTTATATCGTCTTCAATTTGTTGTTTTTGGTTGAGGGAAAACTGGTTAAAGTCCAGACCCGGGAAATACGTTCTTTCGAGTGCTTTATAATCAGCTTTCACATCTCTTAAAAAATTGACCTTTTGAAAGGCTGCTCCCAAAGACTGGGCATAGGGCTTCAACTTCAAATACTGTTCGTTATTCCCTTCCAAAAAGACATATAAACACATCAGACCAACGACTTCAGCACTTCCATAAATGTATTCCTGATAACTGTTTTGGGTATACACTTTACGGTCGAGATCCATTTCCATACTATGAAAAAAGGCTTCAATAAGTGCCAAATCAATTTGATAGGCATTTACCGTTAATTGGAAGCTTTGCAAAATAGGGTTGAGACTGATTTTACGTTCGATAGCTTCATAGGTTTGTTTTTTAAACTCCTGAAGCAACTGTTCTTTATTGTGCGTATGAAACGTATCTACAATTTCATCGGCCAATCGTACAAAGCCATAGATATTGTAAACGGGCTGCCTGAGATCTGCATGCAGCAAACGAATGGCAGACGAGAACGACGTACTGTATTTTTCCGTTGTTTTACGGCTGCATAACTGACTTACTTCATGAAACAGTTCCATCATAACATTTACGATTTTATCAATTTTTTAAAAGCCCGGTTTACTTCATTTGCAACCACTTCACCACTGATTAAACTGGGAGGTACGCCGGGACCGGGAACCGTAAGCTGTCCGGTGTAATATAAATTATCCAGCTTTTTACTTCTGCAAGAAGGTTTCAACAGGGACGTTTGCAGGAGTGTATTTGCCAACCCGTAAGCATTGCCTTTGAACGCATGATACTCATTTTTAAAATCACTGACCGCAAAAGATTTATAATATACGATATGATCCTGAATCTTTTGTCCAATCCGGTCTTCAAACCGTTGAAGTATTTTTTTAAAATAATAGGACCGCAATTCTTCTGTGTCTTGTTCGAGACCCGCCGCCACCGGAATCAGAAAAAATAAATTTTCGTGACCTTCCGGTGCTCCCGAAAGATCAGTGGCTGTTGTTCTACTTACATAAAACAAAGGATCCTCCGGCCATGATGGATTAGAATAAATTTCTTGTCCGTGCTTTTCAAAATCAGTATCAAAAAACAGGGTATGATGACATACATCGGTCAAACGTTTATTCACTCCTACATAATAGAGCAAACTGGAAGGCGCCATTACACGTTTGTCCCAGTATTCGCGGGAATAGGACTGAAACGCGTCGGGCAGCAAATCGGTTTCGGTATGGTGGTAATCGGCTCCACTGATAACGACATCTGCCTCATAAAAACGCCCCCCCGAGATGATGCCTTTGACCTTTTTTTGAATGACCACGATCGAATCTACCTCCGCGTCAAAATGAAAACGAACACCCTGTTCAAGCGCAAGATGATACATTCCTTCTACAATTTTGTACATACCCCCTACCGGAAACCAGGTTCCGAGCTGGATGTCGGCATAATTCATCAAACTGTAAAGTGCAGGAATATTTTGCGGCAATGCGCCCAGAAACAACACAGGAAACTCCAACAACTGGCGCAATCTTGAATCCTTAAAATGCTTTTGAACATGACTGCTGATTGAATTAAAGACATCCAGTTTGAATATCCCTTTTAAAAAATCAAGGTCGATAAACTCAGTAACAGACAAACCGGGTTTGAAGACCAGTTTGTCCATACCTACGTTGTATTTGTAAGCAGCCTCCTTCATGAACTTATCAAGCAGTTTGCTGCTACCGGGCTCCAGTTGATCGAATACCGTTTTTAATGCTTCATAATCTGCCGGAACGTCCATAGATTCATTCTTAAAATGAATCCGGTATGAAGGATCGAGACGTGTTAATTGATAATAATCTTCTACCTTTTTACCAAACTGTTGAAAATAGCGTTCAAAAACATCGGGCATCCAATACCAACTGGGTCCCATGTCAAACGTAAAACCATCTACTTCCATTTTCCGGGCTCTGCCGCCGGGTAACGAATGCTTTTCAAACAGCGAAACATTCCAACCCGCTTTCGCCAGAAACGAAGCCGCAGACATACCGGCAAATCCACTTCCTATAACTATCGCTTTTTTCAATGGTATAACATTAATTAATTTCTTTGAATTTGTTCCTTCAACAATTTCCGGGCAAAATGAATTCTGCTTTTTATGGTTCCTAAAGGCTCAGCAAGCATATCTGAAATTTCGTGGTATTTATACCCCTCGAAATAAAGCATAAATGGTTTCTTAAATATTTCGGGTAGCAGATGAATCGCTTGCTGAATTTCTTTTAACATGATGCCGGACTCTGCGCCGTTATCTGTTGTCACCTGTTGATAATTGATCAAAAAATCATTGGGTGTTGCATCAAAAATAGTGTTTTGCTTCGCCTTTCTACGATAATTATTGATGAAGATGTTGCGCATGATGGTATAAAGCCATGCTTTAATGTTGGTCCCAACATGGTATTTGTCTCTGTTTGCAATTGCCCTGTACAACGTTTCCTGCAAAAGATCTTTTGCCGTTTCATTGTCTCTTGTGAGCGTGAACGCAAAAGGTTTCAGGTAATCTGAATTGTTAACTACCATTTCGTTGAATTCAATCGTTGACATTTTGTTTAACTTTTGGTAGTTCAAATATAAACAAGAAGACACCTTAAATCATCATTTTTGTTTAACTATTTTACATAATGATTAAACATTTTAACTTTTTAACAACAAAAAAGCCCGCTATGAGCGGGCTTATCAATTTGTTTATCAAATACTTACGAAGATATTTGCGTTATAAACTCCTGAACGGCTTTAAATGTCTTTAAAAAGTGGATATCACCACCCGGCGCCTTGTGTTCGTAGGTACTTACCACTCCGCCTGAAATATAAACAGGCGTTCCTGCTACTTTTACTTTAAGATGATTGAGAAACCGCTCAAAATTGAATTCCTTAACTACGGTTGTGAGATGGGTATAGACAAAGTCGGGCTTCTTGACTTTTAACGTGTATTCCAGATCGCTGACCGGAACATTTGCACCTAAATAGATCACGGAAACACCTCTGCTTTTTAATAAGAAATGGAGAACAAGCAAACCCAGTTCATGGTGTTCATTTTCGGGTAAAAACAACAACATGGATTTTCCCGTACTGAAAACGGATTTAATCTGCTCGATGCCAACAATTATTTTCTGCCGGATCAAATTTGTAATCAAATGCTCCTGTGCCGGGTTGATGTGACCGGTGAGCCATAAGATTCCAATGCGCTCTAAAAAAGGGAAAATATATTGTAAGATCGTTTTTTCAACTCCCCTCAACTGTATACAATGGTCAAGCTCACGTTCAAATGCAACAAGATCCAAATCGACCATATATTGAATCAGATCGTGAATGATCCGTTCCTGCTGTGCTTCAGGTCCACCCAAAGACAGAATTTTGGAGCGGAGATCGGCATCATCCATTCGACTGATATGCGAAATTTTAAACCCATACTTATTCAACAAAGAAACATTCAAGATCTTTTTTAACTCCTCATTGGTATAATAACGAATATTCGTTGGGGTACGCTGCGGTTTCAAAAAAGCATAGCGCTGTTCCCAAATACGGATGGTGTGGGCCTTGATCCCACTTAAATTCTCCAGATCTTTAATGGTAAACTTGTTCATGATCTGCAATAATTACAAGACACTTCTGAAATTGTTGCAAAATCAGTTAAAAAACAGAAAAGGAGGCCCAATTAATTTTGAGCCCGCTGTAAATCCAGTAAAGAATGATACAAGCCATCCAACTCGTTTGCCTGGCGGTTGATTGAGAAAGCCTGATTGGCAAAGCTTGAAGCAGCAATCCCCTTCCGAAGCCTTTGATCAGACTCAACAATAAGTTCTTTTACGTACGCCGCAAGTTCCTCCTTGTTATTGCAAACAAATCCATTGACCTGATGCTGTATCATTTCAGCAACTCCACCTACATTGGTAGCCACCACGGGCCGACCTGCAGACATCGCTTCCATAATGGAAACCGGTGTTCCTTCATTGAGTGATGTTAACATAACAATATCCAGTCCGTTCAAAACACGATTCATATCCGTACGCCAGGAAGTAAAAACGACTGTTGCTTCTTGTTTATCGGCAGTATCTGAAGTGCAAAAGGCTATTTGGTGTTTGGAAAGGAGATCACAAATTGCATTTTTTTCAGCTCCGTCGCCGATAATAAAAAACCGAAGCTTCGGATCATTTTGCATTTGTTGTAATAACAATGCTACTGTCTCTACGAATAGAGCGTGATTTTTTACCGGAACCAATCGTCCTACGATACCTATTGCGAGATCTGTTTCTGTTAATCCAAATTCTGCTCTGAATTGCCTTCTGAGACGGCCCTCCCGATCCTGCATTTTTTCCCAGTCAACACCCAACCGATTCAAATGAATTTTAAGAACCGGAGCAATGCGATAAACCGAAGCTAAATCATGCATTAACTTTTCATTGATGGCAACAAGGGCAGAAGATTTTAATGCCAACCAACGTTCCAGCAATACGATACCTGCTGATATCCACCGGGGGAAATAAGAATGAAACACATGACCATGATACGTATGTACAATCACAGGAACATGCAGTTGCTTTGCAGCAATCCGCCCTAAAACGCCCGATTTCGAGCCATGCGTATGAACGATATCGGGCTTGAAATTCCGGATGATCTTTCGTAACTGAAAAAAAGCTTTCACATCATGCCAGGGAAGCACAGATCGCCTGAAATCAGCGATTTTTACCACTGAAAATCCTTTGTAATCGTCCAGCAAATAATCGGCTGATTGCTCTTCCAAAAGCGGAGCTCCCGCAACAAGCAGGATTTCATACTGATTGCTTAAAGCAGCAGCAACGGCCAGGGTATTGGTCGCCGGACCGCCAATTGCGAGTCTGTTCAAAACAATCAACAGTCTGGGTTTCTTCAAGATGTTACAGTGTAGGATTGAGAATGCTTCCCGATTTCATGATGCGATTGACTTCGGCCCATAAGGAAGGATGCGCCATTGCTTCCAAATGACGGTCATGATGAAGATCGCTTCCAATTAAATCAACCAGTTGTTCTTTTACAAGATAACGTGCAATCTCTTGTACATTTTTACCGTAGTATCCCAGTAAAGAGAGCAAATTAACTTGCAACAAACAACCCTGATCCTTTAATTGATGGTACTTTTCTTTCCGATGATGATAATAACTATAGCGCTCCGGATGAGCTAGCACCGGCTGATAACCCTCCGTGAAAAGCTTGAATAAGACTTGACTGAACTCCTGTGGAGGTGCTAAAAAACTAATTTCAACCAGTATCCAATTTTGATGAATGGGCAACAATTGATCTCTTTGATCAATCAAATCAACGAACTGTTCATCTATAAAATATTCTGCTGCCGGCACAATTTCAACATCGAGCTGCGCCTCTTTCAAGTGTTCATTCAATAAAGCATGCGCCTTTAAAATCGTTTCTTTCGTATTGGGATATAAATCCGGATACACATGCGGAGTGGTAATAAACTTCCGATATCCGTTTTGCATCATACCTCTGATCAAACGAATAGATGTTTCAACATCCGGTGACCCATCGTCAATTCCGGGTAGTAAATGAGAATGCATATCTACCCCCAGACAACTGAGATTCCCGGTCACGACATGTGATTGCTTGTTCTTTCTAAAAAAACCAAACATAACTAAAAGGGAAGTCCATTGATTTCTTCGTAAACGCGCTGTATTCCTTCTTTTAATTCAATACGCGCTTTCCATCCCATTTGATGAATACGGGAACAATCCAGCAGTTTACGAGGTGTTCCATCCGGTTTATCGGCATCAAAATACAAACTGCCTTCAAAACCAACGATCTCCTTGATGAGCTCTGCCAATTCTTTGATCGATACATCAGTCCCCACACCCACATTGACCCATCCTGCCTCACTGTAATGCTGCATCAGATAGAAGCTGGCATCAGCCAGATCATCAACATGAAGAAATTCTCGTCGCGGTGTACCGGTACCCCAAATTTCAACCTGTGGTTGTTGGGTTCGCTTTGCTACAATCATTTTGCGAAGCAAGGCAGGTAACACGTGCGAGTTCTTCAAATCATAATTATCATTAGGACCATATAGATTGGTTGGCATTGCAGAAATAAAATCTGCCCCATATTGTTGTCGGTAGGCCTCACACATCTTTAACCCGGCTATTTTGGCAATCGCATAAGGTTCATTGGTGGGTTCCAATGTACCCGTTAAAAGATACTCCTCCCGAATGGGCTGTTCAGCGAATTTGGGATAAATGCAAGAAGAACCCAAAAAAAGCAATTTCTTTACGTTGTTCTTGTAGGCAGCATGAATGACATTGCTTTGAATCATCAGGTTATCGTACAAAAATGCACCACGGTAGGTGTTATTAGCTACAATACCACCGACTTTTGCCGCCGCCAAAAAAACATAATCCGGTTTCTGTTCTTTAAAAAAAGTATCTACAGCCGTCTGGTTTCGCAAGTCGAGTTCGGAGGACGTTCGCACTAACAAGTTCTCGTAACCTTCCTGCTGCAGTTTCCGCACAATTGCAGAACCCACCATGCCCCTATGTCCGGCTATAAATATTTTCGATTGCTTCTCCATGCTTTATTCAAACTGATTTTTTACTTTAAATCCACTATCCTTGAGCAGCTTTTCCTTCGCAAACAATTCTTTATCACATTGCACCATTTCACGAACCAAACTATTTAAATCGTACTTAGGTTCCCATCCCAATTGCTTCTTTGCTTTTGAAGGATCGCCGATCAGTAATTCGACTTCGGTTGGACGATAATAACGGGGATCGATGGCCACAACCTCTGTTCCGGCAGGGATTTGATGAATCGCCTGGTCACAGGAAACAACAACGGCCACTTCCGCTTCATCCTTACCTCTGAACTCGAGCTCTATTCCTGCCTCACGAAAAGCCATGCGTACAAATTCACGCACTTCAGTTGTAATTCCCGTAGCAATCACATAGTCCTCTGCTTTTTCCTGTTGCAGTATCAACCACATCGCTTCAACATAATCCTTTGCATGACCCCAATCTCTTTTCGCGTTCAAATTCCCCAACCACAATTTATCCTGCAAACCCATTGAAATTTTTGCAGCAGCACGGGTAATTTTTCTTGTAACGAAAGTTTCTCCACGTAATGGTGACTCGTGATTGAATAAAATACCATTACAGGTGAACATGTTATAAGCCTCACGGTAATTCACCGTAATCCAATAGGCGTACAACTTTGCAACACCGTATGGGGATCTGGGATAAAAAGGCGTTTTCTCGGATTGAGGCACTTCCTGTACCAGCCCGTACAATTCAGACGTGGATGCCTGGTAGATCTTTGTTTTCTCTGTCAATCCAAGCAAACGGACAGCTTCCAGTATACGAAGAGTTCCAATTCCATCGGCATTGGCTGTGTATTCCGGAGTATCAAAACTCACTTTTACGTGACTCATTGCTCCCAGATTGTATATTTCATCAGGTTGGACTTCCTGAATGATACGAATCAAATTGGTGCTGTCGGTCAAGTCACCATAATGCAAAACAAAATGACGGTTGTTCACATGAGGATCTTCATAGATGTGATCAATACGATCGGTATTAAAAAGAGAACTTCTGCGTTTGATACCGTGTACTTCATACCCTTTTTTAAGTAACAATTCAGACAAATAAGCGCCGTCTTGTCCTGTTACACCGGTAATTAATGCTTTCTTCATGTTTTAGTTGTTTGCTTTTTTACCCTTCCAATATTCCTGAATTTTCAGAAAATACCTCGCATACAAACGAAGATAACCGGAAGGTAATTCATGTTCCTTTAAAATTTGTTTCAATTCTTTATTAATCTTAAAGGTGCTTGACAGGCCTTTTGTGCTTTTTCCGCCCAAATTCATTTTCACCATCATTTTAGGCAAATAAACACTTCGCAAGTTATGTTTTTTCAGGAAACGTAGCAGTAAATCAAAATCGGCGGCAATGTCCAGATCGGTCCGGTAACCTCCATATTGATCAAAGTATTTCTTGTAACAGAAAAACGTTGGATGTGCAGGGATGAACCCATAGGGGAGCAATCCTGTATGAAACCGGGATGAAGAATAATAACGAACGATTGCGTGAGGTTGTTCCATTTTGACAAATCCCACATCTCCGTACAAACAATCTGCTGCCGGATGCTTTAAGAAACATGCTACAATATCTTCCACGATGGAGGTACTGCTGAATTGATCATCGGCGTGGAGGATGCCAACAATGTCACCAGTTGCCAGTTTAATACCCTTGTTTAAAGCATCATACATTCCGGAATCTTTTTCGGAGATCATGATCTGAATACGATCACTGAATTGCCGGACAACATTCATTGTTTGATCTGTTGATGCCCCATCTATAACAATGTATTCAATATTGGAATAAGTCTGTGCCAGCACCGACTGAATTGCGGATGCAATTGTTTTTTCACGATTGTAAACAACTGTAATGATGGAGACCTTCATAGCTGATTCAAATTCCTTTTCCGCATGGGAACCGCAGGATTACCACTGTATACATAATAAGCTTCCAAATCTTTAGTAGCCACAGAGCCAACACTTAGTACCGAATGAGAACTACAGGTAACTCCCGGACAAACGATACTTTTTGCACCGATCCATACTCCATCTTCCAACACGATGGGACGAGTGACCAAATCAAAACTTGACTTTTTATAATTATGATTCCCTGTGAGGAGAAATGCTCCCTGCGAAATGCATACATGATTGCCGATGGTTACAACATCTAAATTATCAATCCAAACGCCTTCGCCAATCCAACAAAAATGGCCAATGGTAAGCTTCCACGGGTATTTAATATTGATGCCCGGTTTCAAAACCACACCATGACCCACTTTTGCACCAAAAGCCAACAAAATCCACTTTTTAACCAACGAAACGGGCAATAGATCGGTTTTGAAAAACAGAAAATTTACTCCATACCACAAGCCTCTGATCAAACGATTTCTGCCCGGATCAAATTCGGGATTTTTAAATGTATCAAGACGCGTTTTTTCCATCACTCTGAATTAAAAAGAAGGTTCCTTTCAGCAAAGATTAATTTGATTGCTTTGAGCCTGAATCAATCCAACTGAAACAAGCGGCAATACTGATCTTCCAGTTCCTTTACCGAAATCAAGTCATCATACAACTGAATAGCGGCTTGTGATGTACGTTGAAAAGATTCCTGATCTAAATCGGCCATCTGATCAATAGCGAAAGTCAATGTTTCCGACAGTTTCTTTTCCGACAACGTAAAGCCGGCATGATACTTCTGTAAATTTTTCAAAGGTGTTGTATCCGTTGTTATAACCGGCTTACCTGCACTTAACGCTTCCATTAGTGCATGACCAAAGTTTTCACTTTTGCTGGGCATGATAAACACCTGAAAACAATCAAACGCTTTTTGCAGATGTTGCGGATCCAAACCTCCATGATAAATCACTTTCACGTTATGGGGCAATTTGCCAATTTCAATCTCACATTTGCTCCAATAGTCCATGTCTTTTACCGGGCCGTACACATGCCATAAAACGTGAGACGTACAAGTCATCAACGCCTGTATGACCGCTATATGATTTTTCATTGGACTAATGAGCGCTATTGTACCCAAAATTAATTCACCTCTGCATTTTAAAGGCGCATTTGATGGGTTCAATTTTTGGGGATAATTACCTGCGATGGTAATCGCTGTTTGAGAACCAAACTTCTCTATTATAAAGTCTTGTTCTTCTTTATCCGTAGCATGCCAATGTACTTTCTGATGCCACTTCAAACGCTTAAATAGTTGAAAAAATGCTTTCTTTTTAAAACTCTTTTGCGATAACGCTCCGGCATGCAGCATACCACGCGGAGCGACTACAATTTTGAGTTCTTTATGCACACGTTTAAATTGCAATGCCGCTTTTAAAGGCTCAATATTATAGGATAAAGAATACAACCCATTGATGTATACAATTGACGGTTTAACCTCTTCTATTAAACGAGCAGTCCTGATTTGTTTGCGACCCGGTGAACGATAAAACACTTTTGCTTTGTCTTCCCAATTATTCCAGGCATTGACATGGATTCCGGGCAAAGATTGCTTCTCTCCTACTTCACTGGATTTACAAACGATGTAAAACTGATACGTTCCGGAAAGGGCACGAATCATATTCGCCAACGACTGAATCGGTCCGCCTGCTTTGTAGGCAGGATAAAAGTGATCATAAAAGATGAGAACAGATTTCAAAATTAAAGGGGAATACTAATTGAAGAGCGTATTTTTTATTGATACAGTGCCTGCCAATTCATTCTGAGTTAAAATAAATTGATGATGCGAAAAACTGTATGAATAAACTATAGTTTAACTTTCAAATAACGCTTGAAGCTCCAATACAATAATCCAACAAATATGATATTCTTGATTGTGGAATTGATTGTCATCAACGTATCGGTTTCAGCCTGAACAGCGTTTACAAATATAAACGGCACCCATAATATGAGTGTTGGCGTTTTTTTTAATAACCCAATTAAAAAGTAAAAAATCAGATTAAAAAAAAGTCCATATACAAACATAAAAGCGATGCCTCCGTTTTTACCAAAATTACCATAGGCCTCCCCTATGACTCCAACATTCATACTATAGCCCTCAATCTCCATGCCTGTGAACCTAAGCATATTATATTTCCCTCCGGCAATAGGTTTGTCGGGCCATAAAATACGGGGAATAAAAGTTGAAAATGTAGAATTGAGAATCGTTTCGCCTTCCGCAAAAGGTTTTTTCTCGGGAATATACCCCATTACTCTGGAAACAATCATTCCCTGATTCAAACGTGCAACAACTGGCAAAAAACCTTCCATGCTGAAAATCTGTTCGGGAGCAGTCATTTTGTCAAATAGAAGTGTCGTAAATATTTCAGTTTGATTTCGATCGCCTCCACCGCCATACCAGGTCAAACGCCGGTATTCCATTTTAATGGACTGAATGGATAAGATAAAAAACGTCAACAACAGAATAAAGCTGATTTTTTTAAAATTGCTGAAGCGCTTGTTTAAGAGAATCAACAAGCCCCCGAGAATCAAAATATAAATCAGATCTCCAAACATTCCCTGAAAGATCGACTGAAGCAATAACAAAAAAACTGCCCCTAACATGAAATAGGTCCTGTACGGATCTTTTGAAAAATAAATGTAAAATGCACCAATTACGATGAGCTTTTCCAGCAGATAAAATACATACTCCAGTTCATAAGGGCTAAATATTTTGAGCACTAGTGCCGAAGCTCCTATAATGATCAAAACACGTCCAATCATGCTCTTTTCCTCTAAATACCGTTTCGTCCTGAAAATTGCATCTTTAATCGATTGCGTTTGTGAATTTTTACTCCGTAAAGGAAGTACCAATCCGATGATCATTGCAATCGTTCCGGGAACAACATATGCAAAATAGGTTTCGGCGTCAATAAACATATAATACTGAAACGCAAGTATAAAAGGATGGTCATTGTAATAACGGTAAACAAGTACAGAACCTATCAAACACTCCGCTATTAACAATAAAATTGGAATTGCAATTAAATTATAAGAGACGCCAATTGATTTATAAAACAAAACCAAGAAATATACAAACAAAAAAATACTGACACCCTCATAGAAGGTTGCTCCTACCTGTGAAAAAACGAATGTCACGATTGCTGAAACAATGAAAGCAAGCAGATTATTCGACATATCAATTTAAAAAATAACGAAGCATGATTACAAAAAACTTATAGCACCAATGTTGGCACTTTTATCTACAAATACTGCATTTAGAGGGAGGTTATCGCCCAAATACTGAATGATCTTAGATTCATAAACGTCGTTGACAAACAACGCATCGTCAATTGGATCCATTAAACTCGTTAACGTAATTTTAAAAGCATCCTTTACACGAATCAATTGCCGATGTATTCTACGCTCCTTTTTATAAAATAGACAGCTTATACACAACTTCCCTTTGAATGGCGGAAAAAATTGAAATACGCTGTACTTAATTTTTGGGCCGACTCATTTGCAATTATCGAGTAAATGAACTTTGTTTGACACCGACTTTCACTTGCTCATGCATCAAACAAACGGAGGAATTTGAGCTTTAAAACTTACGGATTTAATTGATTCTCCAACGCGCTCGCAAAAACTTCTAATGTGAACTTATTTACATGCGCTATTGCATTTTGAGCCATTTTGGAAATATTTTCCTTTTGCGAAAAGGATTGCAAACAATGCTTGAGTTCAACAGCGCCGTTGAATGAATAGCCGGTTACGCCTTCAATCACCAATTCGGACTGACAACCACAGTTTGTACTAACAACAACTGGCAATCCGCAAGCCATTGCTTCATTTACACTAAGTCCCCATGTTTCACTTTTACTGGGCAAAACAAATACATCCCCAATCCGATAGACCCAAGGCATTTCAGATTGATTTTTAAAGGGTTGAAAAAGTATACGCTTATCTGTTTTCGCCAGGTCTTTCAGATGCGCTAAGTCTTGCCCGTCTCCAATAATCAGCAATCTGAATTTCTGATTTTCTATTTGCTTGAAAGTTGAAATTAAAACATCAATGCTTTTCAAACTGTAAAGTTTTCCTACATACAAGAAAACGATATGTTCCGGCTCAAATCCTAACTGTGTTCTTACTTGAAGCGCTTTTGCTTCCCATTGCTCGGCGTTTGACTGAAAGCGCTTGTTATCGATACTGTGCGGAGCAAAAGCCAATCTGTTTCGATCAAAACCCAGGTTTTCGTAATACCTACGATTTCGAGTTCCTACATAAAAAGCTGTGTTAACCCGACGAAAAACAAACTGCTTCATCCATTTTGTTATATTAGCCTTCAGCGAAGGCGGCGCGTCATTGAGTACAGAGTCGCCACGAAAAAACAAACGACAATCTTTTATATTAAAATAAGCCAAGAGAAAGAAATGGCTCCAAACACTCCAGCGATAAACCAATACGGCATCCGGGTTCCATTGCTTTAACTTTTCTTGTAAACCCAGATTTAAAATGCCGAAAAAGCGATTGGAATCAGGTTTCACTGCATAATTATGCAGCATTTCAAAAGCATATCCTTCAGTCAAAGGAATATCCCATTCACGCAGGATGCCAAATTTCTTGTCAAACATTTTTGCAGGCGCATTACCCCATGTATAAAAAACCTTCAAATCAATAACATTGCGCTCTGTCAACAATTTGAACAAAGGAGCATTGTATTGGATAGGATGTGTTGTTACAATTGCTAAACGTTTCTTCATTGGATTTTTTGAAATTCAATCAAACAAAAGCATTTCAATTATAATTTTTTACACATCTGAACAAACTCAGCTACCCTATGTTCATAGGTATGCTTTTGCAGAGCTTTTGTACGTGCCCTTGACCGAATGGCCTGTCGTTCCTCAATAGTCAGAGAAAGCACATGCTTAATTTTTTCATGAGCCTCATTTTCATCAGCAAACAAAAAGACCTCATCATTTTCTTCAAAAAATGATCGATGATCTTGAGTTCGGGGCGCCAACATGATAGCAGCTGCGCCAGGAATATCAAATGTTCTCATGTTATGAGACGAATAATTATGAATACGTAGCAGGTTTAATTGCAATGCATATCTGTGCAACGTAAGCCAAAATTCCGCTCCGTATTTAGGGCCATAACTACATACAGACTGATGTAGTTTATATTGTCCCCAATTTTCCCCATATACATCAATTTCAACACCTTTAGCTGCCAGCGTATTAATAAATCGAACTCTGTATTTATCGGCATTACCCAAAAAACAAACCTTCAACACCTCGGATTCCTTTTCCAAATCACTCAAAAGAAACGCATTATGATCAAACCCGAATGGCAACTCATTTGAAGGCACGCCCATTCTTTTTAATTCAAAAACTGTTTGTTTATCATAAGAGAAATAACAGTCAAAAAGCTTAACTGAATGCAACACGTTTCTATTTCCACTACCCCTTCCGGAAAAAACAAATGGATGATCCGGATTATAATTTAATAATTGCACCCCCTTTGATCGAATCCATTGCAATGTTTGAGGTGTTACCTCCATACCCTTAAATACAAGTACTTTATCCGGATGCTCTCTTAAAACCAGATCTTTA
>CANGQQ010000039.1 GCA_947456025.1 Chitinophagaceae bacterium
AATTTTTCCGCTTCGCTTCAGTTCTTTGATTATGGTTCCATCACACAAACCGATGCCGCCGGTACCGTTTTTGGAAACTTGCGGCCGAGGGACCTGGTGTTTCAGCTCACAGCCAGCCGTTCTTATCTCGAAAAATGGAATTATGGACTGACCCTGAAATGGATCGCCTCCAACTACGGAATGTATCGTTCGCAGGCGGCCGCAGTGGATGTAGGGCTGTTGTATAAGGATACGGCAAGATTCTTTCAGGCCGGCATCACGGTCAAGAACATGGGTGTACAGGTCCGCCGCTACAATTCGGCCATTTCAGAGGAATTGCCTTTTGACCTGGTACTGGGCGTGTACAAACAACTGGAAAATGCGCCCATCCGTTTTTCATTTACGGCCCATCATCTGCATCAGTTTGATATTGATTACAATGATCCGGCTTTTAATGCCGAGATGGGAGTTCCTGCTGTGAACAACCGAAAATTCACGATCAACAAACTGTTTCGTCATTTTGTATTGTCCACACAACTTTTAATAGGACAGAAAGTGGAAGTAACAGCGGGTTATAATTTTTTAAGACGAAACGAATTGCGCATCCCGAATGTAGCCAACGGGCTCACCGGTTTTTCGCTGGGAGTAGGGGCCATGCTGCCGAAATTACAAATCCGATATGCACGCACGTATTTCCAGAATACAACGGCTTACAATCAACTGGGATTGAATTTGCCGCTCAATCTTTATTTTGGACTGGGAAAATGGGGTGAAAAAATTGGATGGTAACAGAGTCTCTTCAACGAGTATGGATACTGTTCATGTGTTACTGCTGAACTTACGATGCCGACTTTTTGATTTTTTCTCCAAAAAGCAATTCCACCAAAACATTGTAAAGGAAATGTACGATCATCGGTAAAAGTAAACCGTTGCTCCAATCAGCAAGTAGGTGAAACCCAAGGGCAAACGGTATGATTTGAAGAATGGCACGTTCTCCTTGTGTGCCATGTCCAAATGCAAAAACAACAGAACTGATCATGGCAGATAAGATCCAGATTTGTCCGGTTTGCAATTGCATCATTTGAAACAAAACACCTCTGTAAATATATTCTTCACAAAAGGCTGCTGCCAAACAGGCAAAAACCCAAACGATCCGGTCTGTACTACTGTCCGGAAGTAAATGCTTGAGTGTACTTTCCTGTGTTTGCCTGGCATGTTTTTGCGTAATCCATGCAAGCGATAAGGCCAGGACTAAAAACAGCAATCCGGCCAACAAACTCCATGCAGTAAGCGTCGAACGAATCTGAATATTGATGTGTTCAAACCGTGCTGCCACAAAGGCTATGATTGAAATAATCACTTGCATAGCGATTGATTGCAGATAGATGGGCGTCTTTGCCAAAAGGGCCCCTTCGTTCATTGCTTCCAGTTTTTTGATGTTTTGGTAACTGATTGCAGATAGATAAGGAAGCAACGCAACAACGATGATCAGAAACAAGAGGCTCATTGTAGAAAAGATGGGGTTTCTGACTGCGATAACAAGGTTTGATGCAGCGTTAAAATTTGAGGGATCAGCAATTGTTGCTCATCGTTGGAAAGGACAAAGGTGCAGAGTTTCATTTTCAGGCTTTCTTCAATTTGGTGTTTCATGCGTTCCAGAACCTGCTCTCGTGCAACCCGGTCTCGCTGCATGACACGTTGGATGCGCAGCGCAACAGGTGCTGTAACGCCAATGATGGCATCCAGTCCGGTTGCTGTTCCACTCTCAAATAAGAGTGCGGCCTCTTTGATGGCGTAGGGTGCTTTTTGTTGCCGGAACCAGTTTTCGGCAGCCTGAATGGTTACGGGATGTACCAATGTATTGAGCAGTTCCAGTTTCTTGGGGTCGTTGAATACTTTGGATGCAAGAAAAGGCTTATTCAGAATGCCGTTTTCATAAGTTTCAGCTCCAAAATGCTTTATAACCGATTGTTTGAGACCGGCATCGTTTTGCAGGAGCTCTTTAGCAACCTGATCGGCATAGAATACCGGTATCCCCAGTAATTCAAACACTTTGGCGACCGTGCTTTTGCCGCTTCCAATTCCTCCTGTGAGTCCGATTTTAAGCATTGTAAACGATGGGGGCTCGTTGAAATGAGTACTTGTTTCTAACGATAGGCGCGTAAAAAAAAGGACCGTAAGTGGTTCACATGTACGGTCCTTTTTTTTGATTATTTTTTTTCTTCGGTCACTTTGTTTTGTTGCACGGTCCAATCCAGACTGATGGAACTCTTTTCAATTTTAATGTAGCTCCCCGGATTGATTTCAAGTGAAAGGGTATTGTCATCGTTCACTTTATTGACCACTCCGTGGATGCCGGCAATGGTTACAACTTTGTCACCCTTTTGCAGATTGTCGATGAACTGTTTTTGTTGTTTTGCTTTTTTAGCCTGCGGACGAATCATAAAAAGCCAGAAAACGAGAATCATTAAACCTAAAAAAACGAGTTGAATGGTACCGCCTCCGTTTTTGGGGTCTGCCGCTAAGAGAAACAAGAAATGTGTCATGGTTTGATTTTATTTTTTGGATAATACTTCACCTTCAAAACGCAAGGTGTAGTTCTGTTCTTTTGTGTTACAGGTTACGTTGATGTATTTGCTGGCATGGCCCGCTCTTCCGCTGCTGTTGAATTCGGCTTTGATTTCACCTTCCTGTCCGGGTAAAATGGGTTCCTCCGGTTTCGAAGGGACGGTACAACCGCAACCGGCCTGTACGTTGGTAAACACAAGCGGCTTGTTGCCGGTATTTTTGAAATGAAAGGTGATGAGTACTTTCTCACCATCCATCACTTTGCCGAAGTTTTGAGAAGAATCCAGCCATAAAACCTTCGTCCAGTTGGACGAATCCACATCGGACTGTTCCGGTACACCGGCAGCTTGTGAAACTGTTGTTTCCTTTTTGTTGTTTGTTGCACTGTTACAAGCGTTCAACAAGGCAAAAAGGGAAAAGGCAATCAATACTTTTTTCATTTTTTACAATGTTAAGGTGCAAATGTACAAGGAATCCGCTGTTCTATGATTTTTTAAAATTCACTTTATGCAACTTGTTTTGTGTGGCCAGCTCCTTGTGAATACTGTCGAGAATCCCATTGACAAAATGACCACTCTGAGGTGTGCTGTAATCTTTTGCCAGATCAATGCATTCGTTGATGGTGACTTTAGGTGGAATGGTTTCGAAATAAAGAAATTCGCAAATGCCCATCCGCATCAGGATCATATCCAGCAAGGCCGTACGTTCCGGATCCCAGTTCTGCAATTTGGAAGAAATTAAATCACTGCAAACCGATTCCTTTTCAATGACGCTGATGAGCAGCTCTCGGGCGTACTTCATTTTTTCAGCCGTAACAAAGTTTTGAAAATTATACGAATGCGGCTTTTGAAGGAAATTCAACATCAGCAAATTCATCATTTCGCAATCGTCTTCCCAGTGTAAAAAGAGTTCTTCAATTTGCGATTCCAGATTTTCATTGGGCAACATCAGATCCGTGAAAATGAATTCCAGGATTTCTTTTTCTTCCTTTTTGTTGCGTTCGGGTTTGGCAATGTACTGTTTGTAAAGCTCCGAATCCGTTAATTCGATGTATAGTTTCCGGATCCATTCTTCCAGTCCAAAGCGTTCGGGTTTGATTTCCTTCAGCGCCTGTTGATAGGAGGGATGTTCCAGGATCTTCCAGAGAACCTCGTTGCCTGCAATTTTTACATTGATGTTTAAATCGGCCGCAGTGGGTAAGTATTTAGATGCTTTTTGCAGCGCATCCCGCTCCGCGTAACGTGCCGTTTCTGTCAAGATATAGGTTAATGTGATAAATAGCTGCCGGCTTTGATCTAAATGGTTTTCCAGGGTACGTAATGCCGCTTCCTTCGTAATGCTCCCGTCTGCTGCTGTGCAGGTATAGAGGGTTTGCATGACTTTAACTCGGATATTTCTTCTGCTGATCATTGTGGAAAGAGCTTTTTTTGGAGGTGCAAATATACAGGAAACAGCTACATGAATGCCGAAGCCTTTTGAAACTTCGATTGGAATCGGACAGATGGGCTGATAGGACTTACCAGAATGGACTTGTACATGAAAATTTGTCCCTTTAAACTGACAGTTCTATTGTCTTTTCAGCACAATTGAGATGAAAACTGCAATTTTTTCTGATTTGTTTCCGATGGCATGCTATTCGCTTACCTTTGCCCGCTTGACGGAAAGAATTTTTTCGGCAAGTTGCCGGTACAGGCAAAAACTCATTTAAAAACAAAAAACATAAACTATGGCTAAGAAGTTAAATGTAACTCCTTTGCATGACAGGGTAATCGTTAAACCAGCCCCTGCCGAAGAGAAAACTGCGGGTGGTATCATTATCCCCGACACTGCAAAAGAAAAACCACAGCGCGGCACAATTGTAGCTGCAGGACCCGGTAAAAAAGATGAACCCATGACGGTGAAAAGCGGCGATACGGTTCTTTACGGGAAGTATGCCGGTACAGAAATTTCCATCAACGGGGAAGACCTCCTCATTATGAGAGAAAGCGATCTGCTCGCTATTGTTTAAGACCTGATACAAGCAAAGCCTTTGAATAAGGTTGTTGTATTTGGGTGTTCCCATTTTATTAATTTTTTAAACTGAATGATCATGGCAAAACAAATCTTCTTCGATCTGGAAGCAAGAAATAAAATGAAAAAGGGCGTTGATACATTAGCCAACGCTGTAAAAGTAACACTGGGTCCTAAAGGACGCAACGTTGTTATTGAAAAGAAATTCGGTGCACCTGCCGTTACAAAAGACGGTGTGACTGTAGCGAAAGAAATTGAACTGGAAGATGCAATTGAAAACATGGGTGCTCAAATGGTGAAAGAAGTAGCATCTAAAACTGCAGATGTAGCCGGCGACGGTACAACCACTGCAACCGTACTGGCTCAATCCATTATCACCGAAGGGTTGAAAAATGTGGCTGCCGGTTCCAATCCCATGGACTTGAAACGTGGTATTGATAAAGCGGTAGAAAAAGTAATCGAGCATTTGAAATCACAGTCTCAGGCTGTAGGAAACGACAATAAGAAAATTGAAGCGGTAGCGACCATTTCAGCCAATAACGATCCGTTCATCGGAAAGTTGATTGCAGAAGCTATGCAAAAAGTGGGTAAAGATGGTGTGATCACCGTTGAAGAAGCGAAAGGAACCGATACAACAGTTGAAGTTGTAGAAGGTATGCAATTCGATCGCGGATACATCAGCCCCTATTTTGTTACTAACAGTGAGAAAATGGAAGCTGAATTGCAAAATCCGATGATTCTCATCTACGATAAAAAAATATCGGCGATGAAAGACATCCTGCACATTCTCGAAAAAGTGGCTCAAAGCGGCCGTCCTTTATTGATCATTGCAGAAGACCTGGAAGGCGAAGCACTGGCTACTCTGGTGGTAAATAAATTACGCGGAACTTTAAAAGTTGCTGCCGTAAAAGCTCCCGGATTTGGTGATCGCAGAAAAGAAATGCTGCAAGACATCGCGATCCTCACAAAAGGTATTGTCATCAGTGAAGAACAAGGTTACAAATTGGAGAATGCAGATCTTACCTATTTAGGTCAGGCAACTTCTGTAACAATTGACAAAGACAATACTACTGTTGTAGGTGGAAAAGGAAAGAAAGATGATATTCAGGCGCGCATCAACCAGATCAAAGCACAGGTTGAAGTAACGACTTCTGATTATGACAAAGAGAAATTACAAGAGCGTTTGGCTAAACTGAGCGGTGGTGTGGCCGTATTGAACATCGGTGCTGCAACAGAAGTGGAAATGAAAGAGAAGAAAGATCGTGTAGATGATGCTTTACATGCCACGCGTGCTGCCGTTGAAGAAGGCATTGTGCCCGGAGGCGGTACAGCGTTCATTCGTGCTGTAAGCGCTTTGGATTCTTTCCGCAGCAGCAACGAAGATGAGAAACTGGGTGCAGCCATCGTGCGTCGTGCGCTCGAATCTCCTATCCGTACGATTGTTGAAAACGCAGGGCTCGAAGGAAGTGTGATCGTTAATAAAATTAAAGAAGGCAAAGGCGACTATGGTTTCAACGCCCGTACAGAGGTATTTGAGAACCTCTTCAAAAGCGGTGTCATTGATCCAACTAAAGTTGCTCGTGTTGCCTTGGAAAATGCAGCTTCTATTGCAGGTATGTTGTTGACAACAGAATGCGTAATTGCTGACAAACCAAAGCCTGAAGCTCCTGCAGCACCAATGGGTGCTCCCGGAATGGGCGGAATGGATTATTAATCCTTTCAACTCTTGCAATAAAAAAACCGTTCAGCTTGCTGAACGGTTTTTTGTTTTATTGTCTATCTCAATTTGAAAGGACTTGAATTTTCGGACCGAAAATTCTGGATAAAGAATCTTTTACAGCAGTGGTGTCTGATAAAGGTCGGGGAATGTACAAGACAACAGCGTATTGAATGCTGTCTGTGGTTTCAAGAACAACCTTATGGTTCAACGTATTTAATTTGGCAACACGTGCCGTCATCTTTTCCTTCGTTCCGTTTTCAAGCACCAGTTTGAATTGCTGTGTTGCAACCGGTTGTAATATGGTTGTATCGGGCGTTGTTTCCAATATAGTGTCTGTTTGTACAACAGGCGTCAGATTGGTGGTATCGAGCGCAGGATCTGTGTCTGTGGCACTGTTTTTACCCGGCAGTAATAGATAAACGACCCATACAATTAAACAGAGCGCAAGCACTGAGCCCAAAATCACAATCAGTTTTTTTGAAGTGGTGGGGGCATTGTATGAAAAATCCTGTTCCTGGATTTCGGTTTTTTGACGGGTTCTGTCTTTTAAGACGTATTCGGTTTGAGGCGGCTCGGAATTGGGTAATCCTTGCTGAAAGGAAAAGGAACTGTGACCCGTTTTTACAATGGAGCCAATACCTTTTATGGTAAAGGGCTTCCCGATGTTCAATAATTGCATGCCATTATTCAGGTACGATTCCAGATCACTATGCGCAAGCGGTTTCATTTTGCCGGAATGTTCTACCAGATATTGAAGCAACTGTTCATCAAATATGTGAACCTGATTGTGCTGAAAGGTAATGGTATCGGGTGGCCAGGCTTGATCTTTGATCTCCTGTACATTTATAGATGGGTTTAATTCGAAGGTGCCGATTCCCGGTAAGGTTAAAGATTTGTGCTGGTAAAGATATTGGCCTAAAAGATCCTGAACTTTCACGTAATTTTTCATCAAACTTATAAAAAACTGAGGGGAGTGCCAAGAATTTCAATTCACAGTCAGAAACTACAGATTAACTTTGAGGCATGAATGAAAAATTGTCGGATGAGAATCAGCAGTTTATTCAATGGTGGGAACAGCATCGTGCCAAAGAAAAAAAATGGTTGCATCAGCTAAGCATCGGCTTGCCACTGGGGCTCGTTTTTGGATTTCCGGTCTTCCTGAGCCTACTCTTTAGAGGTTGGTACAAGCGTATGCCTTATGTTTCAGGCTCGCAGTTTACCCTTATCTTAATGGCCTGCCTTGGTATTGCCGTTTTTTATGCCATCTTCAAGATGCGTTTCAAATGGGAAATGAATGAACAACGATATTTGGAGTTGAAGCGAACAACAGAACATGAAACTGAAAAATCAATAAACAATTCTTGAGTTATGAAAAATTGGATGATCGGCGCTGTACTAATTTTTTTGATTACGTCCTGTTCCAAGGAGCAGGAATGCAATTATACCGGGGGTACTACCCAGGCTCCGGATGCGGAGGAGTTGATGGTAACCGACTATCTGAACACGCAAGGATTGTTGGGAGTGGCCAAAGAACTCGATAATTCCGGTATGTACTATATAATAGACGCAGCCGGAAATTCGGATCGGCCGAAACAATGCAGTCGTATCAGTGTAAGTTATATTGGACGTTATTCCAATGGAGTTTCATTTGATCCCAAGCCGGGAAGCGGAATCTCCAGAAGCACCGCAACGTTTGATTTGTATCAATTGATTGAGGGCTGGAAACGTGCTTTGCCGTCCATTGGCGAAGGAGGTAAAATGCGTTTATTTATCCCGCCGTCATTGGGTTATGGTGTAGATGGGATCATCGATCGTAGCACAGGATTTTATATCATCGAAAAGAACGCCTTGTTGGTATTTGATATTGAATTGGTCCGTGTTAACTAAAAGGGCTGATCCCGTTTGAGCCTTCTGTTGCTGTATATCCCCTACATGTACTCAATACATGTTTGTTTTCAGTAATTTCGCTCAAACGATCTACGCTTGTCATACGAACCCATTTCTGTTTTTGATATTTTTAAAATTGGCATTGGTCCGTCCAGCAGTCATACGCTGGGTCCGTGGCGTGCCGCGCTGCAGTTTATTCATTCCATCCGTCAAAAAGGACTTTTAGATCAGTTAACTTCCATACGCGTTCTTTTATACGGTTCGCTGGCAAAAACCGGAAAGGGGCATGGTACAGATATCGCTGTGCAACTGGGGTTGATGGGCGAGGATCCGGTAACCTATGAGGTTACGCTCATAGAGCAACAAATTGCATCGATTGCTTCGCAACAAGTACTGTGGGTTGGCAAAACCAAGCATATTGCCTTTGATCCCGGAAGAGATATCGAATTCTGGATGACCGAAAGTCTTCCGTTTCACCCCAATGCGCTAACCTTTCTTGCCGCTTTCGATTCGGGTGCAACGATTGCAGAGACGTATTATTCAATTGGAGGTGGTTTTGTAGTTCAGGAACACACCGGATCTCTGCAGTCAGATGGATCTGCTGTTCAAACGAAAATTGATTCTCAGCGTCTGCCCTTTCCAATTGATACGGCTCATGATTTATTGCATTGGTGTATGAAAACCGGAATGACGGTTAGTGAAATTGTTTTGGAAAATGAAGGAGCCTGGCGCGAAGAACAGGCAACCCGTGAAGGTTTGCTTAGAATTTGGAGTGAAATGAAGCAATGCATTTACAAGGGGTGTCATACAGAGGGCTATCTTCCGGGAGGTTTGCAGGTAAAACGACGAGCCGCAGGTTTGAATCAACGCTTGTTGCAAGGAAGAACGTATTCCGATTTCGCTTCCTGGCTTGCCGCCATTCAACAGGGAGGCGATCATTTTAAATATACACTGGATTGGGTCAGTTGTTTTGCGTTGGCGGTAAACGAAGAAAATGCTTCGTTTGGTCGTGTAGTAACCGCTCCAACAAACGGGGCGGCAGGTGTCATTCCTGCTGTCTTGTTGTATTATCTCGCTTTTTGTGAAAACAACGAAGAACAGATTTTACGCTTTTTGCTGACTGCCTCAGAGATAGGAAGCATCTTTAAAAAAGGGTCCACTATTTCGGCTGCAATGGGTGGTTGTCAGGCCGAAATTGGTGTTTCTTCTGCTATGGCCGCTGCTGCCTTAACCGAATGCATGGGCGGCACACAAAGACAGGTGCTGATGGCTTCTGAAATTGCAATGGAGCATCATCTGGGACTAACCTGTGATCCCATCGGCGGACTGGTGCAAATTCCATGTATTGAACGGAACACGATGGGTGCCATTAAAGCCATCACAGCGTCACAACTTGCATTGCAAAGCAGTCCGGACTTTGCCAAAGTTTCTCTCGATGCTGTGGTTAAAACCATGTGGGAAACGGCTGTAGACATGAGTCACAAATACAAGGAAACGGCAGAAGGAGGTCTCGCTGTTCATATTCCATTGGCACTCAGTGAGTGTTAAGGGTTTTAAAACTGCGAAAGAAGGGTTAAAAATGGATCAATCTGTTTAAAATTGCAATCGGAGTCGCAAAAAATACTGTTCTTTGCGCAACAAATTTAAAGACGGCATGTTGCTCTTTTGTTTGTAAATCAATAACTTTCTTTAATCGGTAACAGCAAAGTATGGCAAGTCTTTCAGATAAACAGGATTTAAAACGTCCAATAGGTCGATTGCTGCAGTTATTCAGGCTTGAACGTAAAGAGATTGGGTCCATTTACTTGTTCGCCATTTTAGCCGGTTTGTTGCAGTTATCGTTACCCCTGGGCATCCAGGCAATCATCAATTTTGTTTTGGCTGGTCGTGTTTCCACATCAATGGTTGTTTTGATTGTACTGGTCGTATTGGCCGTTTTTTTTACAGGGCTTCTGCAGATTGGACAAATGAAAGTAATCGAGCGTGTGCAACAGCGATTATTTACACGCTATGCATTTGAGTTTGCATGGCGCTTACCCAAACTGGATTTACAAAAGGCGGACAATTATTATTTGCCTGAACTGGTGAATCGTTTTTTTGATATTATCTCCTTGCAAAAGAGCATCAGCAAGTTGTTGCTGGATATCCCCACTGCTACCATACAGGTTTTGTTTGGACTCTTGCTGTTATCTCTTTACTCAAACGTCTTTATTTTCTTTTCCATTTTTATTTTACTCGTCGTGTTTCTCATTATCCGTTACACAGGAACGATGGGGTTGAAAACCAGTTTGGAAGAAAGCGAGTACAAATATGCCATTGCCGCCTGGTTGGAAGAGGTAGCCAGAGTTCTTAAGTCGTTCAGGTTTTCCAGAGGCACTCATTTGCCGGTTCAAAAAACGGATGTCTTGGTGGGGAATTATCTGGATGCCAGAACACGTCATTTTAAAATTTTACTTTTTCAATATTGGGCTTTAATCGGCTTTAAAATTGTTATTACTGCGGGCATGTTGGTCGTTGGTGGCGTATTGCTGGTACGTAATCAAATCAATGTGGGCCAGTTTGTGGCAGCAGAAATCGTTGTTATCACGGTTTTGTCTGCTGTTGAGAAATTAATTCAGAGTCTGGAAAAGGGATACGATGTACTTACCAGCGTTGAGAAGCTGGGAAAAGTAATCGATAATGAAATTGAAGAACACGGTATGCTGGAATTAAAGGATGAACCATCGGGCTTATCGTTGACGTTTCAAAAGTTGGGGTTTGGCTATTCTGCCGATTCCATGGTCTTAAATGATCTGAACTTTGGAATCAAGAGTGGTGAAAAAGTTTGTATCATGGGAAGGGACGGTTCGGGTAAAACGACAGTACTCAAACTGTTAACCGGAGCCTATTCTTCTTTTAGCGGAAATTTGCTCATCAATGATTTGCCCATTGGCAATTACAGTTTAGAGTCGTTGCGTTCCAGAATTGGGATTTTGTTTCGGCAGCAGGATATTTTTCAAGGCACGTTGTATGAGAATATTGCACTGGGAGATCAAACGGTTGCGGCCGATCATATCATCAAGATGGCTGAGATTTTAGGACTTCATGATTTTATTGCATCACAAAAGAAAGGCTTGGATACGTTATTGGATCCTACGGGTAAGCGTTTGCCGCAGGGGATCATACAAAAAATTCTGTTACTCCGGGCTTTTGTTTCGGGCTCACGCCTTTTGTTACTGGAAGAACCTTGGTTTGGGTTTGACGATGCTTGCGCTGGCCGGATTCAATCCTATTTGTTAAATGCGTTGCCCGGTACAACTGTGCTTGTAATCAGTAACGATGTGGCGTTCGCAAAAAAATGTGACCGCGTGATTGTTTTGGAAAACGGTTCGGTTCAAACCATTGGAAAGCCATCTGAAATTTTATAAACTGAGTATTACGTATATGCAGTTCCTCACAAAAGATATTGATTCAAAGCTTGGAATTGACCCCGAGTGCTATCAACATATTTACAGAAACAATAAAGGTGGAAACATTCGTAAAGTCTTTTGGGTTGTTGTGATAACAATGTTGGTGTCCCTATTCATTCCCTGGACGCAGAATATCCGGAGTGAAGGAAGCGTGACAACCTTGCGCCAGGAGCAACGTCCGCAACAAATCAACAACATCATTGCGGGTAGAATCGTAAAATGGTGGGTAAAAGAAGGTGATTTTGTAAAAAAAGGGGATACGATCCTGCAATTGGCAGAGATCAAGGATGACTATCTAGATCCTAATCTTTTACAGCGTACAGAACAACAATTAGGCTCCGAACAGTTGACGATTGATTTTTACAAAAGCAAAGTGCAGGCTACCATGCAACAATTGGAAGCATTGGAAAATGAGCGCGAATTAAAACTGCGTTCAATTGACAATAAAGTCATTCAAACGCAACGAAAAGTGCAGAGTGACAGTATGAAAGTTTCTGCATTGTTGAACGAAATGAGTGTGGCAGACCGTCAGTTGGAAGGGGCAACCCGCATGTTTGAAAAAGGAGTGATCCCTCTTACGGAATTTGAACGAAGAAAAGTGTTGCATCAAAACGTAGCGGCACGACTCACTACAGCTCAAAACGATTACAACAATTCCCGACAGGATTTACTGATACTGCAAATCGAAAAGAATGGCACGATACAGGAGTATGCCGAAAAGATTGCAAAAACCAGAGGTGATCAATATCAGTCGCAATCTCAAATTGCTAGCGGACAAGGGAAAGTTGCAAAGCTTCAAAATCAATTTGACAATTATCGTATACGTAGCGGTCAATATTTTGTTTTGGCACCTCAAGACGGACAGGTGATCAAAGCGAAAAAATCAGGCATCAATGAAATCGTAAAAGAAGGCGAAATGATTGTTGAGATTGTCCCCAAACAATATCAGCTGGCTGCAGAAATATGGGTCAGTCCCATGGACTTGCAATTGTTAAGTCTTGGTCAGAAAGTGCGGTTTATGTTTGACGGGTTTCCTGCCATCGTTTTCAGTGGATGGCCGCAAGCGTCCTATGGTACTTTTGGAGGAACCATCATCGCCATTGAAACCAACCGCAGCGACAATGGGATGTTTCGCGTATTGGTTACGGAAGATACAACTGAGCGGAAATGGCCTCCTTCCTTAAAGTTGGGTACTGGAACGGTAAGTTTTGCTTTGTTGAAGGATGTGCCCGTTTGGTATGAGTTGTGGCGTAAGATCAATGGCTTCCCTCCCGATTTTTATGACGATATCGAATCGAAGAAAAACGTCAAGGAAAAGAAATTGGATAAGCACAAATTATAAAAGATGTACATGCGCATAATGTTTATGCATTCTAAATTGCTTTTCGTTACCGGATTGATATGGGTCTGTACTTTTATGAATCCAATTTTGGGACAAGATACCATTCGGATATTAACAGAGGAGCAGTTTCTGGCAATTGTAAAAACGAATCATCCTATTGCAAAGCAATCCGATTTGCTGGTCAAACAAGCCAATGCCCAACTGTTAGAAGCGCGAGGTCTTTTTGATCCCTTTTTCATGTTTGACAACCAACGAAAAACATTTGACGGCAAAACGTATTTCAATTATTCCAATGGAGAGGTGTCTGTTCCCACCTGGTACGGAGTGAGTCTGTACACCGGAATCGAAAACAATACCGGAGACTTCATCAATACAGAACTAACCAAAAACAAAAGCAGTTATGCGGGTGTCAGCATTCCCTTGGTGAAAGATCTTGTTCTGGACAAACGTCGTGCGGTTTTGCAACAAAGTAAACTCTTCCTCAGGCAAAGCAGGTCTGAACGAAGAAATCTTTTAAATGATTTGTTTTTAGAAGCATACCAGGCCTACTGGAACTGGGCAAGAAATTATCAAACCTATTTGATATTGGGCAATACGATTCGTATCAATGAATTTCGTTACGAGTTGGTCAAACAGTCGTTTGAACAAGGTGATCGTGCTGCAATTGATACATCCGAGGCGCTAGCACAACTTTTGCAATTTCAACAGCAACGGGAAGAAGCATGGCTTAATTTCAAGAAATCTTCATTTGAATTATCGGTTTTTTTATGGTCGCAAAATCAACCGGTCTACTTGACCGAACGTGTCATTCCTGATACCATCTGGAGCAAACAAACGTTTCAGCAGGTGCTGCTTCCGCCAATCAATGAGTGGGTCAGTAATATTGCACAACACCCCAAACTTCAAATGCTCGACTTTAAGCAACAGTCAATGGAAGTAGAACGCAAGTTGAAGTTCCAGAGTATGTTACCGAAGGTCAATCTTAAATATAATTTTTTGCAAAGTGGTTACGATCCATTGAAAGGGGTGGGGCTCAATTTTATGGATAACAACTATAAATTTGGATTGAATGTAGCGGTCCCTGTTCCAAACAGAAATGGAATCGGACAGTATCGGTCAGCGAAAATCAAAGTTCAAGCAATTGAATTGGATCGTCTGTATATGCAGTCAACGATCGAGAATAAGATTTTTTACTATTACAATGAAGTTTCGAACCTTCGTAAACAGATAGAAATAGTTGCACAAGCAAGGAAACAGTACCAGGCGCTCTTTGATGCCGAGTTTTTGAAATTTGGATTAGGCGAAACCACACTTTTTTTAATGAACATGCGTGAGAATAAATTATTGGAGGTGGACCGGAAATTAATTGAGTTAAAGGCCAAGTACATTCAATCGGTTGCATCTCTGAACTGGGCTGCCGGTCGCTTAAATTAAAAAATGAAAGCCAGGTCTGGCAGAAAAGTCGGATCTATTTATTCTTTAAAGCAGTCGGTCCCTGAATGATACTCAATACAAACTATCATAGAAACAATAATCCCCGTCTTAACGAAAGACGGGGATTATTCGTGCATTGATGGAATAGTTTTCTTTGGTGCTAATCGTTAAAAAGATTATTGGAGTCTCTGTTTTCTGCACTGGTGGTATGCCAATCTGAGTTTGTGGCTCCATTGGAAGCAGCCCATTTCCCAAAGTTCTTATAACCTTTAAGGAAGTCCACTCCTTCGATTAAATACGGGATTGATACAGGAATGTCTAATGCCCAAGGTAGGTTTGTCTTGGATTTGTAAAAAATATTGGCCCCTGGTTGTGTATTGTCCTGATTTAACCCGAAATAGGAGGTTGATGCTTTGCTGGTTGGACGAAAACCGGGCAAATGAATTTCTTTTCCTCTTATCTGATTCACGATCAGATAGGGATTGATGTTAACATCATTGGGCCCGATGGCATTTGCTCCTGTGGAAAAACGCACAGTCAAATTTGTAGTGTCGGGTGCAACACGACGGCTTCCCGGTTTGGTATTAACACCAATCGTTCCGGGGTTCATTAAGAATTGATTTATGTTGTCATAAACAATAATATTAGCGTGATCTTGTCCGTTTTCAACACCGTTTGCATTTCTGCTGAGCCAGGAAGCATTGCTCGTCTTGGTTCCTGTTACAGCAGTAATAAGATTGGGGTTCAAATTATCCAATTGGATAGCAAATCCATTTTGAAAAGAACTTCCGGTGGCTCTAACGATGTAAACTACTTTCAGTTCAACAACTTTGTTTTGTGCATTTGTTACCTTGTTGGTTCGGTAGGACAAAACGAGGTCGTTAAAGTCATAGTCTCCTAAACCCGGCCAAAGGTCTTCAAAAAGAAGCGTTCCGTATCCATTTGCAGAAGGATAATAATTGTTGTAAGCTCGGTCTGCATCATTGGGATAAGCATCTTCGTTATCTGCTACACCATCGTTATCTGCATCCTGAATCAGGCTCATCGGTAAGCAGTTGTTGGAGGGGTCGGAAAAATACAAGCCGGGAATAGAAATGTCATCGATATTGTATCGTGTCGTTCCTCCTGTGCCAACGAAGCTAATCATGATTTTGTACACATTGTTATTGTTTACAATCGATGATGGAATGGTGAATGAAATGTTTCTGGTAGTCGTGGGTAAACTGTTGCCGCCACTGGTTGTGTATTCAACAGAGTCGAACCGGGTAATTGCACTTTCTTTAAACTGGTTGGCGTCATCATAAGAAAGATAGGAAGCAATCACGCGTCTGATGGTAGCGGCGCCACTTGCTTCGAATTTGAGTTTCAGGGAAATTTGATTGTTGGTGATTTTGATCCAGGGTGATTTTACCCAGCAAGCACCGGGATTGAGACTAGTAGGCGAGTTGCTGCGCATCGACCAGCTTCCATTAATAACCTGCGAAGTGGTTGAAGTGTAAGAGATCGAACCAAATGCCCAGCAAGCCGAAGTCTCTACGCTTCGATTACCGCTTTCTGCTGTCAATGTGGAAAGGCTGGTTTGTGCTGAAGCTATTGAATTGAATAAAAAACAAATAAGTATCGTTATGTTAAATCTTGTACAATTTTGCATAGGGAAAATGTTTTAAGGGTTTTTATTCTGCTGTCAAAAAATCAAAGTTGATTTGATTGCCAATGACCGGCACCGTTTTTTTAATCGTTCCATAAGTGATAAGGACTTCTTTCACATGATGTGGGATTATGATTTGTGAATTGAATTCCTGATTCATGGAAAGTCGGGCATTGAAATACAAAAACGTTTGATCGCTACTGTACACTTTTAAGGTGTTGGAAATTTCAGCAGGCACATTCAATGGTGTGACATGAAGTGCAACGGATCGATCGTTCTTCCAGTTAAAGGAGTTATCTACTTTTAAATCTTTGAAAGCTGTAACTTGTTCAGAGGTAAGATCATTGGCGCTTTTACGATCCAAATCCTTTTTGCAACTGCTTAAAAACAATCCAAATGCCAGTGCTGTGACAGCAAAATACTGCTTTAATGTCTTCATAAGGGGGTTGGTTTGATGTTAAATAATACAACAACTATTGCTATGCAATGAGATTGTTATTGGTACGAATTTCAAAAAAAAGTAATATTAAGTACGTATAAAAAATTATTATACTTACATATAAAGTAAGTATTATTCAGAATAAGTGTAAAGGCTTATTTATAATACGTTCAGGTATAATTTGGCAACTAAAAACAAGATCAGAAACAAGTTGATCCAGATAACCACATAATAAAATGTAAACTTGCTTTGAAAGCGACGGTGCAGTTTGAAGTCGTATCCTTTGGGGACAAGCATTCTTTGAGTGACGGGTTTTAAACTGATCATGACCAGCAACAGATCTTTAAAGAAAAGAGCTGCAGTTTCTTTCTTGCTTTTGAATTTTAAGTGGTCATAGCCAACCATCAAAACGCTTCTTAAAAAATAGAATAAAATGAAAATGGCGACCAGTATGTAGAATAGTTTTTGCAGCATCCTTTCAGAATTGTACGGGGTGAAAGATAAATTTTCTTTTTGAATTAAATTCAAGAGCCGGCGCCGGTATTTTAATAAAGCGAAGCAAATACAATGAATTGTTCAAAGCTGTATTACTTTTCATACGATACAAATCTGCATCCGGAGCCAGATAAAACTGGCGGTGTCGTACTGTTTTGGGGTTGTTGATTCCGGTGTTTTCAGAAGCGTTGATCATGCCGTCTGCACCATAACCAAAAGCAAGATTCGCCCATTCGGGAAACCGGTTGTTTGGGGAAAGAAAGGAAAGGATGTTTAACGAGAGCCAATAGGTTTGACCATTGTAGTCTTTTAGCAATCTTGCGGTACCGGTTTTGCCTAGTAAGGAGGGGTTGTATTGTGCGTAAGGGCTAAATCG
>CANGQQ010000040.1 GCA_947456025.1 Chitinophagaceae bacterium
CATCCTGCTACTGCTGGGTTGCATTGCTGCAATCCACGGGCAAGCTCAATCTGCCCATGCTTCTCTGTCTGCATTTTGCACCGGTTCCGGTGCGTACGGAAAAGATTCCAATTCGTTATTTGCTGTAAGGATCAATCCGGCGGCTCTTTCCAATGTCAAAACAACCGTTGTTGGTATTGGGGCCGAACAAAAATGGGGCATGGTCGGCGTTAATCAGTTTACAGGCATTGTGGCCTTTTCTTCACATTCCGGAAGTTGGGCCTTGCAAGCAGATTATTTAGGGTTCTTCGGTTTTAATCAATCCAGGATCGGATTGTCTTATGGTCGGTCTTTGGGTGAGAAGATGGATATTGGAACCACTTTTCATGCTTCCGGTTTAAAAATTCCGGGTTATGTACACACGACTGCGATTTCTTTTGATGCCGGCATTATTTTTCATTTTTCCAAAAAGTTGCATGGTGGCATGAGTGTACAAAGTCCTGTTCAGGTCAGTATTCGAAAACATGCCGAATCCTCGCCGGCCGTTTTGTTTCGTACCGGATTGGGGTATGATGTATCCGAGCAATTCTTTCTGACCGCTGAAGTGATTAAACAGGCGGAGGCTATTTCTGCATTTCAAATTGCGGCTTCTTATCGTCCGGTTCGGGAACTGTTGTTACGAACGGGGATCAACATTCAGGAGGCGTTGTTTTTTGTTGGTGCCGGAATTGAATACCGGTCCCTGTTCTTGCATTTGATGATCACACGTCATCCGCAACTGGGCCTTGCGCCTTCATTGATGCTGCAGTTTCAACGCTCCGGATCCCGTCCTTGAGGGCGCTCTTATTTTAATAATGGATCATGAATTCTTTGTCGTCATTTTCACGCTTCCCGAGAAAAATAAGGTTTAAACATTGGTATTGCCGCTCCTCTCAACGGATGAACAGTTTCAGCCGATTGCTAAAATCAAACTTGAAATTTATGCGATGCAGAATAAAAATGCTCTATTTGTTATTGCTGATGTTGGGAATTGTTCCCTTTTTGCGGGCACAGGAAAATCCGGTGTCGGAACAACAGTTCGAGCAATTTACCGCAGGAAGGGAAGCGGAAAATGAAGATGATGCGTCGCTTCAGGTTCTGCAGTATTATCTGCAACATAAGTTGAATTTAAATGCTGCAACACCTGAAGACTTGCAATTTTTTCCTTTTTTAACACCGTTGCATTGCAGCCGCTTTTTTCAGTACAAATCTATTACGGGACCATTGACCAGTATCTATGAATTGCAAGCCATACCCGGCTGGGACATTGAAGTCATTCGGCAGTTGCTTCCTTATGTTTATGTTGCGGAAGTTGTTTCAGTAAAAACGGAGCTATGGAAGCGGTTTCAATCAGGAGAACAGAGTCTGTTATTACGGAGCGGTACGGTGCTTGAGCCGTCCGTAGGATTTTTACGAAAATCCGAATCCGGTTCAAATTCCTATTATCCGGGGAGCAGAGTAAAGATGTTGTTTCGGTACAAGTACCAGTACGGGAACAAATTACAATACGGAATTACGGCCGAAAAAGATCCGGGTGAACAATGGTTCAAAGGCACTCAGCGAAACGGATTTGATTTTTATTCTTTTCACATCTTTTTACGTCAATTGAAATCGATTCATACCTTGGCTATTGGCGATTATACCGTCAATATGGGACAGGGGTTGTTGCAATGGCAATCTCTGGCTTTTGGTAAAAGTGTGGATGTGCTTCAGATCAAACGACAATCGGAGGTGATACGTCCGTACAACTCTTCGGGTGAGCATCTGTTTAACAGAGGCGTTGCGGTTACGGTCCGGAAGCAACAAATAGAGCTTTCCTGTTTTTTTTCGGATCGCAAACTGGATGGCAATGTGAGCTATGACTCGCTTCTTCAGGAACAGGTAGTCACATCCTTTCTTACAACAGGCTATCATCGTACGTTGAATGAGCAACAAGACAGGAATCAAGTGCGTTTGGTTTCAAGCGGAGCCGTTTTTCGTTACCGGCAGCCCCGGTTTTCTTTTTCTGTTAATGCGTTGTATTCACAGTTTAATAAGGTCTATCATAAATCGCCGGAGCCTTATAATTTCTATAGTTTCCGGGGTAGATCCTTTTTGAATGCCGGTATCGACTGGAGTTACACCTTTCGTAATCTCCATTGGTTTGGAGAATGGGCTACACACAAAGGTCGATATCATGGGGTTGTAAGCGGACTTCTGATAAGTGTGGCATCGTCCATTGATTTTTCGGCTGTATACCGGAACCTGCAGCCCGGTTATCAAACACTTAACGGAAATGCTTTTACAGAAAGCACACAACCTTCAAATGAACAGGGTTTTTTCATGGGGCTGGTAGTTCGTTTGCATCCTGCTTTGAAACTGGAAGCGTATGGCGATATGTTTCGATTCCCCTGGTTACGTTATGGCGTTCATGCGCCATCTGCCGGCAGCGAATATGTGCTTCAGTTAACTCATAAGCCTTCGAAAAAAACAGAATTGTATGTGCGTTATAAACGCGAGTCTAAATTGCAAAATTGGACGAACGGCGAACATCCGATTCCGGTTACGGAAGCCATTCTTCGCAAGAACGTCCGATTTCATTTTCAGCATGCGATCAACAGAAGTGTTGTTGTTCGCCATCGTATTGAGGTGTTGCAACATCAATTCACAACAAAACAAGTGCAAAATGGGTATCTGACTTTTTTCGATTTGTTTTACAAGTCGGCAAAGACTGCTTTTTCCGCTAACGGTCGCATCTTGTATTTTGATACAGATTCTTACACTAGTGGGATCTATGCCTATGAAAATGATTTGTTGTATAGTTTTTCCGTTCCGGTGTTTTATAACAAAGGGTTTAAATATTACTTCAATTTAAGTTGTCATTTAGGGAAAAAAGTTCTCGTCAATTTGCGTTGGAGCAGGTTGCGTATGTTGAATCAAACCACTGTTGGGTCCGGCCTCGATTTGATCCAAAAGCCCACACGTTCCGAATTTCGTGGGCAGTTATTTGTCCGTCTTGGATAATTTCTCCTGCAACATACGTACTAATGATTATTGTCTATGGTTAATAGCCAATAATGTAGTTTAACAAAATTTTAAGAATCAGCAATTATTGTTAAATTCAAGGAGGATATTTTTTAACTAAAACGTAACAAAATGAGAAAACATTTTATCGCTATGTTGGGGGTACTATTGTTGTGCTTCCACTTTGCATGGGCCCAGGAAGCGGAAGTTTCCGGAAGGGTAACCGATGACAAAGGAAATTCGATTCAAGGTGCATCGGTTACTGAAAAAGGTACTAAAAAGGGAACCGTGACTGCCGCAGATGGAACCTTTAAGTTGAACCTCCGACGCAATTCAACATTAGAAATTTCAAGTGTTGGTTATGAAAAGAAGACTCTTGCTATTGGAAGTGGAGGGTCGTTCACCATCATGCTCTCCCAGGAAAATCAAACGCTAACTGAAGTTGTTGTAACTGCTGTTGGGATTACTCGTTCATCGAAGTCGCTCGGGTATTCTGTCTCAAAAGTTAGTGGCGAAGAACTCACCAAAGCCCGGGAACCTAACTTGATCAATTCATTGGCGGGTAAAATATCGGGTGTGCGTGTAACAAGCTCTTCCGGAACCGTTGGGGGAGCCTCAAAAATTGTAATTCGTGGTACAAGTTCACTTCAGGGTTCACCCCAGCCACTTTTTGTTATTGATGGGCTGCCGCTAGATAACTCCACCGGAAATACTTTTGGTAATGGTGCCATTGATTTTGGAAACAGGGTGGCTGATATCAATCCCGATGACATTGAAACAATGACGGTTCTTAAAGGTGCTGCGGCTACTGCATTATATGGCTCTCGTGCAAAAAATGGTGCTATTGTGATTACAACGAAAAAAGGGAGTCGCCGTTCTGCTGCAATTGTAACAGTAAACTCTTCCATAAGAATGGACCGTGTTTTAAAACTGCCTGAATTTCAAAACGATTATGCAAACGGAAATTATGGTGTTTACAACATGAGATTTGTTAATGGATGGGGACCTAAAATCAGTGATGTCCAAAACCTCACGTTCAAGGATTTTAAAGGAGATGATGTAACACTCAGATCCTATCCCGATAATGTAAAAAATTTCTATGAAACCGGAATGACGTATATCAATACTGTTGGTATTGCAGGCGGTTCAGAAAATACAGATTACCGGTTGAGCTTTGGTAATACAACACAAAATGGTGTTGTTCCCGGCTCAAAGCTTGGACGTTACAATTTGAACTTTAATGCCGGAAGAACCTTTAACGAGAAATTGTCTGCGCGTGCAACTATTACATACGCTCGTACAACTGCCGAAGGGCGTCCGGTTCAAAGTAGTAATGATTTTAACGTTTTGGCTAATGCCGTACTTTTTCCTAGAACACTGGATCAGGAAAAATTAAAAAACAATTATTTCAATCCCTTAACCGGCGAACAGTATTCGCTTAGCAGTGATAAAACAAGCAACAATCCTTATTGGATTATCAACAAGAATAAAAACAATACAGAGGTGGATCGTATCGTGGGGAATACCGTATTGTCTTACAAGCCTTTTCCATGGATGACCATTTCCAATAATTTAGGTACCGACTTTTATAATGAGTACAGACGAACCGTTACCGTAAAAGGTACCTACGGGCAATTGGATGGTGGATTCTCGCTTGCTCAGATCTACAACAGCAGTATCAATAATGATCTTTTGGTTACGATTGAAAAATCAAACATTCTTAAAGATATTGATCTGAAATTCATTGCTGGGCACAACTATTTTCAGGCAACATCAAGGAATTTAGGCGTTACTGCATTGGGCCTTACTGTGGATGGTTTGTACAGTCTGGGTAATGCTTCAACCAAAGATCCGGTTAACGGATACGCCAGAAGCAGATTGGTAGGTGCATTTGGTGATATCGGGCTCTCATATAAAAATTATCTTTATTTAAACATTACGGGGCGTAATGACTGGAATTCAACATTGCCGATCAGTAACCGTTCTTATTTCTATCCCTCCGTTAGTACAAGCTTCATTTTTACGGAATTGTTGAAGCCAAGTAAAATCTTAAGTTACGGTAAAATCCGTGCAGGTTGGGCTAATGTCGGAAGTGGGGCATCGCCTTATAGTCTTGACTTTTTGTATACGCCTGCTACATCTTATTTTGTGCAATATGGTTTGAATGGAACGTTCCCGACCGCAGGTGGTTTGTTGGGTTTTTCAGGTCCGCGTACACTGCCTAACCTGAACTTAAAACCACAAAATCAGAAGTCAATTGAAATCGGTACCGAGCTGAGTTTCTTCAAAGGTAGAATTCAATTCGATGCTACTTATTACAATACGAAAACAACAGATCAAATCTTAAGTATTGACGTACCTCTTTCAACAGGTTATTTTGCCAAAAACATCAATGCCGGCGCAATTACGAACAAAGGTTTTGAAATTGATTTAAGAACGCAAGTGGTTAAAAACTGGAATGGGTTTTCATGGAACGTTGACTTTAATTTCAATCGCAACAAGCAGGTTGTAGATGAATTGGATGGACAATTGAAGTCTTATAGTCTTGTTAGTGGGTACAGTGGTCTCGTTGTAAAAGCATCTGTAGGCGAAACATTTGGATTGTGGGGGACAGATTGGAAACGTTCACCCAACGGCGATATTGTTATCAACCAGTCAACCGGATTACGTGAGGTTGAAACAGATAAACGATTAGGTAATATTTTCCCCGATTGGACGATGGGTATCAACAATACGTTTAGCTACAAGAACTTCGCATTAAGTGGATTGATCGACATTAGACAAGGCGGTGTTCTTTATTCCGGTACGGTTTCCGGAATGCGCACGAGCGGTTTGGCCGTTGAAACACTTCCAAACAGAGGAAACGTGTTTGTTGATAATGGGGTCTATTTGAATACCGCTGATGGAAAATATTTGCCCAACATGGTGCCTGTTCAAAGTATGCAGGATTACTGGGTGAACAACTTTAAAACGTCGAATACCGTTGCCAATGTATTTGATGCATCGTATGTGAAGCTCAGGGAAATTCGTTTCTCCTATATACTTCCTGCTTTCAAAGGGAAAAGAATGTTCTTTAAATCTGCTGAAGTGGGTGTCGAAGCAAGAAATGTGTTAATTATCAAGGATTTTGTTCCACACATCGACCCTGAAGTAAATATTTTCGGACCTAATCAGGTGGGTGAAGGTCTGGAGTTTTACAATGTGCCATCAACAAGATCCATAGGTGTTAATGTGCGCTTTACGCTGTAAGGTTTTTAGATTCATTAATTATTAAAAATTGAAACAATGAGAATAAGATATAGTATGATCATAGTTTTAGTAGCTATGCTCGTGTCCTGCAAAAAAAATCTGGACATTAATACCAATCCCGTTGCGGCAACTTCAGTTAGTCCTGATTTGCTGTTCAATTATGCGCTGGTTGCCTGGTCCTCCAACAGAACAGGTGGTGACTCCTACATTCCTCTCGCTTTCCATGTTCAAAATCAGGCAAGTGGCGGGAACTATGGATGGGGGGCTTCTGATGTTTATGATATCAGTCCTTTCAGCACCGGAAATACCTGGCGTGGTTACTATGCAACATCCGGCAACAACCTGAAACTTGCAATTACTCAGGCCGAAGCGGCTGTTCCAAAGAATAATAATGCTGCTGCGCAATGTAAAATTGTGCTTGCGCAAATGATGTATGAGTGTACAACAATTTGGGGGGATATACCGTTTTCGGAATCCTGGAATACGACCATATCGTATCCGAAATTTGATGCTCAAAAAGATGTCCTTGAAGGAATCATAAAGCTTTTGGATGAGGCAATTGCACAAATTGAAGCCGCTAGTCCCTTAAAAATAAGTAGTTATGATTTGCTCTACAAGGGAGATATGGCCAAATGGACAAAACTTGCGAACTCTCTAAAATTCCGGACCTTGATGCTGATGGTGGATAAAGATCCTACCAAAGCTTCTGTGATTGGGGAAATGCTTACAGCAGGCGGAATGATTGATAATTCCAATGTCAATATGTTGTATCCTTATTTAACCGAATCCGGAAAGGAAAATCCCAAATTTAAAATTTTGAAAAGGTTTGCAGGAAGTCAGAATGTTTTCTTTTTCGCAAATACCAACGTGTTTAATTATATGGAGCCATACGATGATCCTCGTATTCCTGTATATTTTGCGCCGGGACCTGATGCCGATCCGGATGAATACATAGCAGTGGAGTCCGAAGCTGAAGCGGATGAAACAACGGCTGTAATCAATATTGCAACATTGTATAAGCCCGATGCTCCCGACTTGATGTTTACCTATCAAGAGCAATTATTTTTTGAAGCGGAAGCTTATGCGAGAGGGTTGGGGGTTGCCGCAAATCTGACAAAAGCCGATGAGTTGTACCGCAAAGGAATCACCGAAGCCTTGAAGTATTATGGAATAGGCGCGACCGCTATTGCCAATTACTTAGCTTCCATGCCTTCGCTAACAACTGCTGCGAAACCTTTACAGGAAATATACATGCAACAGTGGATTGATTTGATGGACAGGCCGCTGGAAGCATTTACGCAATGGAGAAGATCGGGCCCTGAAGGAAGTGAGTTTCCGGTATTAACACAACCATCTGGAACTCCTGCCGGTGGCTTTTTGAGACGTTGGGATTACCCCCAGTCTGCTGAATTGATTCCCAATCAAAATGCTCCTAAAGTAAGTCCTCCGTTTACAACAAAACTATGGTTCGATTTATAATCTTTCAATCGCTAAAATTTAAAATATGAAAATCATAAATATTTTAGGACGTTGCCTCTTGTTTTCACTCATTGTCCTGAGCGGGTGTAAAAAATTTGAAGAGGAGAAGTTTGATTTTTCGTCAACTTCTTTGCCTCCCTATTTGGAGTTGAAATCTAAAACGGCTAAGACGGTCACAGAAGGCAATAATTTGTCTTTTACGGTGCAGGTAAGAACAGCGCTTACCGAGGAAGTTACAGTGGCCTATGAAATTACAGGTGGGTTTACTCTGTCCGGGACTATGAAGTTGCCTGCAAACGTTGTAGAAGCTTCTGCTTCCGTTCTGATCCCTACAGGCACGGTCGTTTCTCCGGCTGTTACTACAACCGGCATTTTGACTATTAAGTCAGCAACAACAGCAAGTGGATTGAATTTGACAGTGGGCCGCCTCTCAACATCTGTCGAGAAATTTGATGTTAAAGTGAATGCCCTAACCGCCAATGTAAGTGTAACGCACGCTTCACCCGATGCACCCGGAGTCGATCTTCTAATCGACAACACCAAGGTGAATACAGCCGCACTCACATATCCGTCTTCCACCGGCTATCTTAAAGTTGTAGCGGGTACAAGAAGTATCAAGGTGAATGCTGCTGGAACTTCAACTACGGTCATCAATGCAAATGTCCCATTCGAAAAAGACAAAAATTATTCGGTGTATGCCGTTAATGTTTTGGCTTCCATCAATCCACTTGTAGTAGAGGACAACTTGGCAACTCCTGAAACCGGAAAAGCTCATGTTCGGTTCTTTCACTTTAGTCCGGATGCACCGGCTGTAACTGTTGGATATATGGACGGTACAGATTTTGTCCCAATTTTCAGCGATCGTTCTTTTGAAAACCAGGCAAGTGCTACAGCAAATCAGTCGTTCACTCCTGTTGATGCCGGAACTTATGATGTGGAGGTGCGTTTGGCAGGAACAACCACAACGGTGTTGAGTTTACCGGGGATTGAATTGACTCCGGGTAAAATTTATACGGTATTTGCAAAAGGATTGGTCTCCGGAACCGGTGACCAGGCGCTGGGTGCAGAAATACAAGTAAATAAATAAATTACGTTTTTAAAGTCGGCACAGGCGTATATGAGATATGTCTGTGCCGACTTTTTTTTATGGGTAAGCCTCTTATTAATTTTTTCATTTCCCCCTCCATGCCTTAATTTTACCGCTCATTTTGGAACTATGCCTGCTTTAGAAAATCGTCAGTTTATAGAAATAGAAACTCCTATCAAGGATCTGGTAGATCAGTTGTTGGAAATCCGTAAAATGGCAGAAGCCAATTCTGAAGTTGATTATTCTGCCACAATAGCACAGTTGGAGCATGCTATTTTAGAAAAAAGAAAAGAGGTAACCGGCAATTTGTCGAGTTGGCAGAAAGTCCAACTCAGCCGCCATCCCGATAGGCCTTATACGCTCAAGTACATCAGTACGATGTGTACCAATTTTGTGGAAATTTACGGAGACCGTGGGGTGAAGGATGACAAGGCAATGGTTGGTGGTTTCGCTCAATTGGATGGTCAAACGGTTATGGTCATTGGCCAGCAGAAAGGTATCAATACGAAGATGCGTCAACTACGCAACTTCGGAATGGCCAATCCGGAAGGTTATCGTAAGGCTTTGCGATTGATGAAGCTGGCCGAGAAATTCAATAAACCTGTTATTACGCTCATCGATACTCCGGGCGCATTTCCGGGGTTGGAAGCCGAAGAACGCGGACAAGGCGAAGCGATCGCACGAAATATATATGAGATGATCCGGTTAAAAGTGCCGGTTATCTGCGTGATTATCGGAGAAGGGGCAAGTGGCGGTGCATTGGGTATTGGAGTTGGAGATAAAGTGCTGATGCTGGAAAATACCTGGTATACGGTCATTTCTCCCGAAAGCTGCAGCTCCATCTTATGGCGCAGTTGGGAAAAGAAAGAGGTCGCTGCCGATCAATTGAAACTTACGCCCGAATACATGCATCAATTTGGGTTGGTAGATGGCATTGTGCCTGAACCTGCTGGTGGTGCCCATTGGGATTACGTTCAAGCCGGAGAGCTTCTGAAAAAAGAATTGATCCCTTTGTTGAAACAACTAAAACAAATTGATCCTGAAACCCGGGTAAAGCAACGTATCGAAAGGTATGGCAAAATGGGCTTTTGGGATGAACTGTAGTCTCATCTTTTGATTGCGAATGATTCTTGCCAATGAATCAAAGAATTCATTTCGTTCGTTAAAAAATTCAAAACATGCACGTTCTTCAGGATCGTTTTCGGGGTACAGGTGTGGCTATCGTAACACCTTTTTTTGCTGATGGCACGATTGATTGGGAAAGCTTTCAGAAAATCATCAACCATATCATCGAGGGAACGTGCGACTATCTTGTTGTGTTGGGCACAACCGGTGAAACCGCAACGATTTCTGTTTCAGAAAAACAACAAATCTTTTCTTTTGTCCGGGATGTCAACAAAGGACGCGTTGCCTTGGTCGCCGGAATTGGAGGTAATGATACGCACGAGGTTTTACATGCCTTTAAAACGTTTGATCTTAAGGAGTATGAGGCTATTTTGAGTGTAGCTCCATACTACAACAAGCCGAATCAGGAAGGAATGTACAGGCACTACAAATTGCTGGATGAGCATACTCCACTTCCTTTGATCATTTACAATGTGCCCGGACGTACAGGTCAAAATCTTACTGCCAATACACAATTGCGCATTGCCCGTGATTGTAAAAACGTTTTTGCAACAAAAGAAGCCAGCGGAAATTTTGAACAGATTATGGAAATCATCCAACAAAAACCGGAGGGATTTCTGGTAATCAGTGGAGATGATGCGCTTACCCTCCCAATGATTGCATGCGGGGCGCACGGGGTCATTTCTGTTGTCGCAAACGTGTATCCTGCAGGGTTTTCTGAAATGGTTCGCAAATGCCTGGAAGGTGATTATGAGTCTGCCCGACCTCTACATTACAAGTACATGGAAGCCATTCAAGTCCTCTTTGCTGAAGGAAGTCCCAGTGGCGTCAAGGCTTTTTTAAGCGAAGTGGGGCTTTGCGCCAATACCTTCCGTATGCCGGTATGGCCTGTAAGTGAGGGTCATCTTCAAAAAATCAAACAACTGGTAAAAGAGCTATCCTGATCCTTTATTCGTGGTACAGGCTTACAAGAGATAGGTAACGCCTTCTTGTGCCAGATCTGTGTTTGTAAAGACTTCTCGTGCCTCTGTTACGAACGGCTCCAGGTTTTCGAATTTTGCCGAGAAGTGTCCAATCAACAACCTGTTTACAGAACCTTGTAGCGCAATACTGGCCGCTTGTTTGGTTGTAGAATGATAGCGCTCCGTTGCTTTTTCCGAAAGTGCGTCCGGATAGGTGGCTTCATGATACAGTAAGTCGACCTCGCGAACAATTTCGGCTAAACGAACATCATAAACCGTATCGGCTGCAAATGCATAACTTTTCGGCTTCCGGTTTTCGGTAGTCAGGCGCTCATTTTTGATTACAACGCCATTGGCATCCGTAAAATCTTCTCCTTTTTGAAGCTGAGGGAAAAACGAAGGTGGAATGTTGTATTTCCTGACTTCTTCGGCGAGAATTTTCCGGAGGTTCTTCTTCTCTCTCACAAGAAATCCCTTGCACTCGATCCGGTGCCTGGTAGAAAAGCATTCAACTGTATAATGCTTGGCATCCAGAATCAATCCGTCTTTTTCAATTGGATGAAAGGTTAATTCAAAAGGAAGCCTGGTGTCGGAGTGTTTGAATTGTAAATGCAGGATTTCCTTTAAAGCAGCCGGACCATAAATATGCAGAGGTTGAATACGACTGAGTAGCGCAAAGCTGTTTAATAAGCCGATCAGTCCAAAATAGTGATCGCCATGTAAATGAGAAATAAAGATGTGGTTGATACGACTACGCTTGATCCTGTAGTTTAAAATCTGTATTTGCGTGCCTTCACCACAATCAAACAAAAGCAGCTCGTCGGTCGTAGTGATGACCTGTGCTGTCGGATGTCTTCCGTGCGCAGGAATGGCAGAATTATTTCCTAATATGGTAACGGCCAGCAGCATGCAGTTAATGGGTTATGTTGTCTAAATTAATGCAGCTCATTCATCTCCCAAAATTTCCCGCTCGATTTCTTCCATCTGGACAATGTCCCAGGCTTCACTTTCTGTAGGAGTTGTATTCATGATCTCGAGTAAACCCTCTCCGTCGAGCCATTCTTCAACTTGTGGTTGTAAGTCACAGATGACAAAAGAAGCGGCTTGTTCATAAAATTGTTGTTGAAAGGCTTGAAGCATTTCGGCTACTTCCGGTTCAATGGTTTGAACGGCCTCCAGATTCAAAATCACATTTTTGACTTCTTTGTGCAAGTGGGAAAGTAATAGATGCTCGAAGTCTTCTGTCATATTAGCAGAAAGAATGGGTTCTTGCGGTTTTAGGACGTGAAATTTCTCCTTGGTATCAATTTTGACGGATATCATTTATTAACAATTAATGTGTAACTTATGAAAAATACTTGTCAAAAATATTCGTTATAATTGTAAAAACCGAAAATCCTATATGGACCATAATTTTTCAACTCAGGTAAAAGAGATCATTTCGTTCAGTCGTGAGGAGGCTTTACGACTGGGAAATGATTTCATCGGAACCGAACATCTGATTTTAGGGATGATTCGCGAAGGAGAAAATACAGCAATAAAAATCTTAAAAAACCTCAGTGTTGATTTGTACGAACTGCGAAAGGCCATTGAAGTAGCGGTGAAAGACAAGGCCGGCAAAGCTGTAACCAACATCAATAGTCTTCCCCTGACCAAGCAAGCCGAAAAAGTCATTCGTGTTACGGTGCTGGAGGCTAAAGCGTTAAAGAGCCCTCAGGTAGAAACAGAACATTTGATGTTATCGATTCTCAAAAACAAGGAAAACATAGCAACACAAATCTTAAATGAATTTGAAGTGGATTACGATATTTTCAGAAACGAATTAGGAATGGTACGTTCTAATGAACCCAAGGCCGAGTATGATGATCCGGGAGAAGAAGACTTTGATGATGAAAAATCAAAGTATGCGCAATCCCGTTCCAAACAAGCGGCAGGTGCTAAAAGCAAAACGCCGGTGTTGGATAATTTTGGACGAGACATTACCCGTATGGCAGAAAGCGGTACGTTAGATCCGATTGTTGGTCGTGAAGAAGAAATAGAACGTGTTTCACAAATTTTATCACGCCGTAAGAAAAACAATCCCATTTTGATTGGTGAGCCCGGAGTCGGTAAAACGGCAATCGTTGAAGGCCTGGCTTTACGAATCGTGCAACGCAAGGTGTCAAGAGTGTTGTACGACAAGCGTGTTGTGTCATTGGATCTTGCCGCTCTCGTTGCGGGAACCAAATACCGTGGCCAGTTTGAAGAGCGTATGAAGGCCATCATGAATGAATTGGAAAAGAACCGGGATGTCATTCTTTTTATTGACGAAATTCATACCATCGTAGGGGCGGGTGGCGCCAGCGGATCGTTGGATGCCTCCAATATTTTCAAACCTGCTCTCGCAAGAGGCGAGTTGCAATGCATCGGTGCATCAACGCTTGATGAGTACCGTATGTACATCGAAAAAGACGGTGCGTTGGATCGTCGTTTTCAAAAAGTGATTGTCGATCCGCCCAGCGTTGAAGAAACGATGCAGATTTTGAACAACATCAAATCGAAGTACGAAGAGTTTCACAATGTGTCCTACTCTGATGATGCAATCGACGCCTGCGTTAAGCTCAGCGATCGATACATGACAGATCGCTTGTTGCCGGATAAAGCAATTGATGTGATGGATGAAGTGGGAGCTCGTGTACATCTCAAGAATATCAATGTGCCTAAGGAAATTCTTGAACTCGAAAAGAAGATCGAAGACATTAAGCTCGAAAAAAATAAAGTGGTGAAGAGCCAGCGTTTTGAAGAGGCGGCTTCGCTTCGGGATACCGAAAAGAAACTGGGTGAAGATCTCGAAAAGGCAAAGGCCAAATGGGAAGAGGAAAGCAAGAACATGCGTTATCCCATTGACGAAGAAGCGATTGCTGAAGTGGTGAGTATGATGACCGGTATTCCGGTAAAACGAATGGTGCAGGCCGAAAGTGATAAGCTGCGTCGAATGGCTGAAGATCTTCAGGGGGCCGTTATAGGTCAGGAAGAAGCCATCAGCAAAGTGGTGAAAGCCATTCAACGGAACCGGGTAGGTTTGAAAGATCCCAAGAAGCCAATCGGAACTTTTATATTTCTGGGACCCACGGGGGTCGGCAAAACCGAACTGGCCCGGTCTCTGGCTCGTCATATGTTTGATTCGGAAGAGGCTCTTATACGCATTGATATGAGCGAATACATGGAGAAATTCACCGTAAGTCGATTGATTGGTGCGCCTCCGGGTTATGTTGGTTATGAAGAAGGAGGTCAATTGACGGAGAAAGTTCGTCGCAAGCCCTATTCCGTTGTCTTATTGGATGAAATTGAAAAAGCACATCCGGATATTTACAACATCTTATTGCAGGTTCTGGACGATGGACAGCTTACAGACGGTTTAGGACGGAAAGTAGATTTTAAAAATACGCTGATTATTATGACCTCCAATATTGGCGTACGTCAATTGAAGGATTTTGGAGAGGGTGTTGGTTTTGCTACAGCATCCAAAGTGCAGCAACAGGAAGAATCAAATAAGGCGGTTATTGAGAAAGCATTGAAAAAAACCTTCTCTCCCGAATTCCTGAACCGGATTGACGATGTCATCATTTTCAATTCTCTTTCGAAAGAACACATCTTCAATATCATTGATATTTTGATGAAAGGCGTTCTGGCCCGCTTAAAAACACTGGGCTTTACGATGGAAATCACACCTGAGGCTAAAGATTTTCTGGCCGAGAAAGGTTATGATGTTCAGTTTGGTGCAAGGCCGCTGCATCGTGCCATTCAGAAATATCTGGAAGATCCATTGGCCGAAGAGATTTTAAAAATGAACATCAAAGAAGGGGATGTCTTGATCGCGGAGTTGGATCGTGAGGCGCAACAAATCCGATTTACGTTTAAAGAGAAATCAAAAAAATCGCATAAGTCTGAAGCGTAATCAATTTTTACGAACAAAAGCCCTGCCGGAAAGCAGGGCTTTTTTACATTTGTGATGAAGAGATGAAAAAAATTGTAATCGCCATTGATGGCTTTTCTTCCTGCGGGAAGAGTACACTGGCAAAGCAACTTGCTCAGAAACTGGGTTATCTGTATATCGACAGCGGTGCCATGTACCGGGCCATAACGCTTTATTTCCTGAGAAATCATGTTGATTGGTCGGATACCCAATCGGTGATACAGGCGCTGGAACAAATAGCGTTATCCTTCCACCGCGATCCCGAAACAGGGTTAAATGAAGTCTATTTAAATGGAGAGAATGTAGAATACATCATACGTGATCTGGTGGTTGCGGAGAAGGTTAGTGAAGTGGCAACGATAAAAGAAGTCCGGGAATTCGCAGTTAAGCAACAACGCCATATAGGTTCAAATAAAGGTATTGTTATGGATGGGCGCGACATTGGTACTACGGTTTTTCCGGAGGCAGAATTGAAATTGTTTATGACCGCAGACAGTTGGGTTCGTGCCAAACGACGTTTCAACGAGATGGTGCTAAAGAATCCACATGTTACTTTGGAAGAGGTAAAAAGCAATCTGGACGCACGTGACTATATGGATACCCATCGGGCAATCAGTCCTTTAACAAAGGCAGCAGATGCAGTAACAATTGACAACTCCCAACTCACAATGGAGGAACAATTGGACCTGGCGTTGAACTATGCGGTAAAATAAAATAAAAAATAAGTACAAATTTGTATTCTTTAATTATTGTTCTATATTTGTAGCACAATCCGTTTATCCTTAAAAGCCATTAAATCCTCTATTCTTTCGGCTTTTGATTTATTAATATCAAATAGTTTCCAATTTCCCCTGAGTACCTGAATTCGTTAATCGATATCAGACTATATCCTATTAAAAGACTTTTTCAGAATCTATCCTTTGGCGAGCTAATTTTTGTAAACCACAAAACTCATTTATTATGAAAAAGTTTTTACTATTCTTTAGTGCCATTATGAGCGCTACGATCTTGTTTGCTGCGCCTGAAAACCCTTGTCCCACTGTTAGTGAAGTTCAAATTATTCCGATTTCGAATAATGGGACCACAGTAACAAGACAGATTTCTTTACGCCTCACAAACGACGTTTCAACCAATCCCAAAGGTGTTAAAGTTGAAGTTTTGTGCGACGGAGTGAATGTCGTTCGTACCGATTGCTTTCTCGCGTCGAACGCTCCTGGCGGAGCCATTTACACAACTGGTCAATTTACTTGTCCCTTATCATCATCGCCTGTGATTCGAATTACACGCTATACAGCGAGTAATGGTAATTGTCAGGGTGGCACTTGCGGTGAAATTCTCAACATTCCGGTTGTAAGAGTTTCGGGTGGCATTAACTGTACAACCCCTCGTACATTCAATCTCGCAATCGAATGTTCACTCACTACAAACGGAAATCCAACAGCCATAAGTGGAACTTATGAGGCTTTTGTGGATGATAACCGCAACGGACAAGTTGATCCTGCAGAAGAAGCCAATCTTAAAATTAAATCTTCAACTGCTTTTTCAACCAGTACAAGCGGGGCAACTGCACCCTTTACAAGTGTATTCAATGCTACAAATATTCCATATGGAGTAGCGGTAAATGCAGATCAGATGACTGATCCTGTTCTCATTCGCTTGAATGTACCTGCCATCAATATTGCCGGAAACTTGACTGCCATTGCCAACACTTGCTCTACGCTGCCGGTATTAATGAAAGAATTCAATGCGGCATTGCAAAAAGAAAAAGTAGGTCTCAACTGGATTACAGGTTCAGAAAGTAACAATAGCGGTTTTGAAATTCAACGTCGTGTAGACAATGGAAAATATGTTGCCATTGGTTTTGTTAACTCAAAATTAGCTGGTGGAAATGGAGCAGGTGCTGCTTACTCCTTTGAAGATGCTGCCTTGCCGGTATCCGGTGTTGTGTACTACCGCTTACGTCAGGTAGATTTTGATGGTGCTTCTATTTACAGTGACATTAAGGCGATTCGCAGAAGCGGAAGAAGCATTCAGGTTTCAGTTTACCCCAATCCTAACAGAGGAACTGCAAATGTGGTCATCCCTGAGGGATCCGGTTTGTTAGATGCTTCTTTGGAAGATTTCGCCGGAAAGCGTATTCAACAATGGAACGCGCTGTCTACAAAAAATCTACAGTTGTCAAATTTAAAACCCGGCATTTATGTGCTTCGGTTAAACTTTAGAAATTCAGGCGAACAAGTAGTAGAACGAATCATGGTTCAATAATAAACAGGACGGAAAACCAGATAAAACCAAAAGTTAGGGCC
>CANGQQ010000041.1 GCA_947456025.1 Chitinophagaceae bacterium
AATTGCTGGAAGCGATGCCTCCTTTCATGGGAGGAGGAGAAATGATTCGTGATGTTCGATTCGAAGGCTCCACCTGGAATGATTTGCCTTACAAGTTTGAAGCGGGTACTCCCAACATCGCTGATACCATTGCTTTCAAGGCTGCGCTCGATTTTGTAGACGCATTCGGGAAAGACCTTATCCGAAACCATGAAAACCGGTTGCTGCACTATGCAACCCGTCAGTTGCAATCCATCGATGGGCTGCGGTTGATTGGAACTGCTCCCGATAAAGTGAGTGTCGCATCTTTTGTAATCGAAGGCGTGCATCCACAGGATCTGGGCATTTTACTGGACAACAAAGGCGTGGCGGTTCGTACGGGACATCATTGTACACAACCGTTGATGCATCGTTTCGGCATACCCGGAACAACCAGAGCCAGTTTTGCCATGTACAACACGATGGAGGAGATTGATGTTTTGATCGATGGGTTGATAAAAGCTGTAAAATTATTAAGATGACAGAAGAGAAATCGATTGATGCCATCCAGGAAGAGATCATTGAGGAATTTGGGTTGTTCGACTCCTGGGATGATAAATACGAATACATTATTGATATGGGGAAAAAACTGAAACCCCTCGATGATTCGTTTAAAACGGATGAAAACAAAATTAAAGGCTGTCAAAGTACGGTTTGGCTGGTGAGTGAATTCAAAGACGGAAAGGTTGGTTACAAAGCAGAGAGTGATGCCGTTATCGTGAAAGGTCTGGTGAGCCTCCTGATTCGTTGTTTGAGCGGACATACGCCCAAAGAAATCGTTGATACGAGTCTTTTTTTTATTGATGCCATTGGAATGCAACAACATTTAGCTCAAACACGCAGCAACGGATTGCTGGCAATGGTGAAGCAAATGAAGATGGATGCTTCGGTCTATCTGGCGAAATCGCAGTTACAATAAGCGGCTTTAAAATGACCTAATAAAGAGTTCATGAATATTGACACAGAAAAAACAAAAGAGGTAATTGTTGAAAAGCTCAAATCCATATTTGATCCGGAATTGCCTGTGAATATTTATGATCTTGGATTGATTTATAGTGTGGACGTAGATCACAACGGTTATGCCAAAATTACCATGACACTCACGGCCCCAAGTTGTCCGGCTGCTCAATCGCTTCCGGTTGAAGTGGACCAAAAAGTAAGGGAAGTGGAGGGCGTTACCGATGTGAACGTGATGATCACCTGGACTCCCAAATGGGAAAAAAGTATGATGAGTGAAGTGGCCGCATTGGAATTGGGCTTTATGTAATCAAGCATATTAAATTAATGGCTATGGCTAGAATATCATTGGATCAATTAATGGGCACACAAGGGCCTTCCTATCCCGAACAAATTGTAGCGCCCTATCGAAAAGAACTGGCAGATGCCGGATTTCAGCAATTGCGCTCCGTAGAAGAGGTGCAACAGGTGTTTTCCGAAAATCAGGAAAAGGTTTCTTTAGTTGTTTTGAACAGTGTATGCGGTTGCAGTGCCCGTGTAAGTCGTCCGGGAGCCATTTTAAGTTTGTTTAATGGAGTGGTTCCTGATTTGTTATTGACGTTGTTTGCCGGTATGGAGAAGGATGCGGTATCTTATTTTCGATCAACCTATTTAAACGGAGTAACTCCTTCCTCGCCGAATATCCTCGTGATGAAAGGTGCAAAAGTATTGTTGCATTTACAACGTCATCAGATCGAAACTTCAGATGCAGGAACCATTGCAGATGTCTTGATTGAAGTGTTCAATCAGCATTGTTCAAGATCTACGACTCCTGAGGAACGTGAAGTGCTGAGAACTTTTTTCAAACAGGTTTATCAAGTAGACCCCTTAGCAACGAATCAGTAAAATACAGTTTATTCATTTCTAACACACCGGTATGAAAATTACAGCAGCAGAGGAATATGGAATTCGAATGTTGATTCGCATTGCAGGTGCAGATGCGCATGTGGGTTTGACCATACCCAAATTGAGTGAAGCAGAAGGGTTGAGCGAACCGCATGTGGCCAAGATCTGCCGAACCTTGCGTATGAGCGGCTTCATCAATAGTACGCCCGGAAACAAGGGCGGATATGTGTTGAACAAACCGGCTGCTGAAATCAATATCGGAGAAGTGATGAAAGCGTTGGGGGGCAATATTTTTGATCAGGAATTTTGTGAGTCGCACTCCGCAATCGGCCGATTGTGTACCAATTCAGTGGATTGTTCAACAAGATCATTATGGCGTATGATTCAGTTTACGCTGGATAATTTGTTGTTTAAATTGACCTTGAGAGATTTGATGGTCAATGAAAAGGAAGTGGAGTTGAAAATTGAAAAAATTCTACAACGAAACGGGGAGTCTTTGATTCAGTAATTTGTTATCAGTAACCCACAGTCTTTTTAAGCTCGTTGTTGTCAATGAAGCTTTTTTTAAATGGTCCATTCTACAATGGTGTTGCACCAATCCTGACGATAGGGGGTTGAAATGCGGATGTAGTTGTCGGTATAGCCTTCCATCATTCCACTCTTGCTGTTCCCTTCAAAAAGTACCGGTCGTATCGTGCCTTTAAATTGTTCCGTAAAATATTGCAATTTCATGAATGAAAGATTCCGCAGCATCTTATTGCGTTCATGTCGCACATGAACCGGAACAACCGGTTGAATGGTTAGTGCATGTGTTTGATCTCTTTCAGAATAAGTGAAGACATGTAAGTAGGAAATGTCCAGACTGTGTAAAAAATCAAATGTCTCCTGAAAATGGCTGTCAGTTTCGCCGGGCGATCCCACAATGACATCCACACCAATGGAGCAATGTGGCATCAGAGATTTGATCAGAGCAACCCGTTCGGCATACAACTCCCGTTTGTATCTTCTCCGCATGAGACCAAGAATTTCATTACTGCCGCTTTGCAATGGAATGTGAAAGTGTGGCATGAATTTCTTGCTGACGGAAACAAACTCAATGATCTCGTTGGTAAGTAAATTGGGCTCAATGGAGGAGATGCGAAACCGTTCAATGCCTTCTAAACGATCCAGTTCCTGAATGAGGGCATAAAAGTTCTCTTCTCTGTTCATAATGGAATTAGAACCACTGCCATCGCCACCTTTTCCAAAGTCGCCCAGATTGACACCTGTTAAAACGATTTCTTTACTTCCTTGTTCAGCAATTTCCTTTACGTTGCGAATCACATTGGCGATGGAGTCACTTCTGCTTTTTCCACGGGCCTGGGGGATGGTGCAAAAGGAACAATTGTAATCGCAACCGTCTTGTACTTTCAAGAAGGTCCTTGTACGATCGCTCATCGAATAAGAGGCATGGAATCCTGAAACTTCTTCGATGTCGCAACTGCTAATCCGTGTACTGTCGCCTTTTGTAAGTTCTTTCAAGTGACCGGCAATGTTGAATTTTTCGGCAGCACCCAGTACCAGATCAACACCTGGGATGGAGGCAATTTCTTTGGGTTTCAATTGGGCATAACAGCCGGTAATAACGATAATGCTTTCCGGTGTTTTGCGTTGGATGCGACGAACCAATTGACGGCATTCTTTATCGGCATTTTCGGTAACGGAGCAGGTATTGATCACATACACATCGGCCTGTTCATCAAACTCTTTTTTTACAAAACCCTCCCGTTCCATGAGCCGACTGATGGAAGATGTTTCGGAGTAATTGAGTTTACAGCCGAGCGTATGAAATGCTACTGATTTGGCCGAATTCATAAAGGGGACAAAGATACTTAAAGGATTGAAAGGATTGGAACTCCAACGACCTTTTCATTAGTATTCATTTCCGATTCCATTTCTGATCCCTAATTTTGATGAATACTCGGACTTTTTAGATTTGAATTCGATGAAAAAATCGCTTCCTCTTTTATTTCTGCTCTTATTGCTTGTCCTGGCGTTGTTTATTAAGTGGTGCAATCGGTATTCAACGAGTAGCGAGGGGCGAAAAGTACAAAAGACAGAACTTAGTCCGGAGGCCTCGGCGGACTTTAATCAAAAAGCGATAGACAGTCTTGTTCAGGTGTTTCGTGCCGACGCATCAGAATTTTATTTTACCAAGCATGCCCGATGCCGTATGAGGTGCCGTCACATCACGCAGCAGGAGGTTCGTGAAGTGGTACGACAGGCAAAAATCAATTTTCAAAAAAGTGAGCAGCAAGGCGTACGGGGAAATAAATTCGCACTGGAGGGCTATTCTACGGGTGATAATCAGCATATAAGGGTTATTATTGTGCCCTATGAACGTCGTCTTACTGTAGTGACTGTCATTGACTTGGACGATTCCTGGGAATGTCCTTCCTGTAAAAATTAACTTTTGTTTTCAATCAATTTATGTCTGTAGTCGGCTTCGTAAAAAAAATTATTTTTCGCTTCCTTCAAATTTTCTATTCTATTTATGCATTGCTCCTTTTTTTAATCATTATGATACTGGTGGTTCCGGTTGTCATTTTGATTTCTTTTTTAAACAAGGAGGGGCGAGAAATCTCTGTCATGAAACTGGCAAGGTCATGGGCCGATGTCTGGTTGTTGATGGTGGGCATCCGACATGTTCAAATCGTTGAACAACCGATTCAGGAACATCGTTCTTATATTTTTATCAGCAATCACAATTCATATATGGATATTCCCGAATTGTTAAAGGCGATTCAACATCCTCTGAGGGTTTTAGGTAAGGCAGAAATGGGAACAATTCCTGTTTTTGGTTGGATTTATAATGCCGCTGTTGTTCCTGTATGGCGGGATAGTCCTGAAGGAAGATCGCGGAGTTTGAAAATGTTGCGGGAGGTTTTGCAAAAAGAAATTTCCATTTTTATTGCACCGGAAGGTACATTCAATATGACCGGAAAGCCTTTGATCAAATTTTTTGATGGCGCATTTCGATTGTCTATAGAAACGCAAACACCCATCAAACCCTTGTTGTTTCTGGATGCATCCGACCGATTGCACTGGAGCAGTATTTTCTCCTTAACACCCGGACGTTTAAGGACGGTTTATCTCCCGGAAATCTCCCCTGAATCGTATACGTTGGAGCAACTCGAAACATATAAACAGTTCGTTTATACACAAATGGAACAAAAATTATTGGAATATCGGGCCTCCTGGATCCGGGAAGATGAAACAGCGTCCTCTGCTCATTATTAATCCGTTCTTTTTATGTTCCGTGTTAGATTGAAATCGTTCATATGGTCCAATCATCCTAAATTGCAAGATTCCGATTCATGTTTGCAGATGTCATCATACCGTTGGCCATTCCCAGAACTTATACCTGGAGTATACCGGATCGATTACTCGATCAGGTACATGTGGGTGTACGTGTTGAGGTTGAATTGCGGAATAAACGGTATGCCGGTGTTGTAAAGGCAATTCACAATCATTCACCCTCTGCATTTGAACCCAAGGGGATTCTCAATGTACTGGATGCAGAACCTATTATATTTGAAGAGCAATTGAAATTATGGGAATGGATTGCTGATTATTATTTGTGTTCTGAGGGGGAGGTGATGGCCGCTGCTTTGCCGGCTCATTTCAAGTTGAGCAGTGAAACGATTTTGATTTTTAATGAAGAGGCCGGAGAGGATTTTACGGCATTGGATCACGACGAGTATTTAGTTGCAGAAGCACTATTGATTCGCAAGGAATTGAAACTTCCGGAAGTCCAACAAATACTCGATACCTCGCATGTATATCCCGTTGTAAAAAGACTGATTGAAAAACGAATCTGTTATGTATGGGAATCCCTGAAAGAAACCTACACTTCCCGAAAGGAAACCTTTGTATTGTTAAATCCGGTATACGACAAGGAAGAAACCCTGAGTGAATTGTTGAACAACTGGACAAGAGCACCCAAACAGATGGAATTGTTACTGTCCTATCTGCACTTGTTAAAAACAAAAGGAGAGGTCACCAAGTCTGCATTGTTGCAAAAAAGCGGTGCATCAGATGCTCAGTTGAAAGGGCTTGTTGAAAAAGATATCTTGTGGCTGGAAAAACGATCGGTGGACCGATTGCAACAACTACCAAGGACTGTCGCTATCGATTTCGAGCTGTCAAATGCGCAGCAACAAGCACTGGAATCCATACGTACATCTTTACTTGAAAAAAGTGTTTGTTTGTTACACGGGGTAACAGGTAGCGGTAAAACACAGCTCTACATTCGACTCATTGAAGAGGCAATACGCAAAGGACAACAGGTATTGTATATGTTGCCGGAAATTGCATTGACCTCACAGATTATTCGACGTTTGCAAAAACATTTTGGAGGTTATATCGGAATTTATCATAGCAAGTTCAATCAAAACGAGCGTGTCGAAATCTGGAATAAAGTCAAAACCGGAGAATTAAAAGCCGTATTGGGAGCCCGCAGCAGTTTGTTTTTGCCCTTCAGGGATTTGGGGCTGATTATAGCCGATGAAGAACATGATGCATCCTACAAACAACAACAACCGGCTCCCCGTTACCATGCGCGTGATGCCGCTGTGTATTATGCGGGTTTATTTCAGGCCAAAGTTGTTCTTGGAAGCGGAACGCCATCAATTGAAACCTATTATAACGCACAAACAGGAAAATACGGTCTGGCTTCATTGACGGAACGATATGGTGAAGGCGCATTGCCTAAAATGGAATTGATCGATACCAAGCCTTTGTTGAAACAATTAAAAGAAAAAGTGATGATTGCGCCCGGCTTGCAGGAGGGCATCGTACAATCCTTACAGCAAGGCAAACAGGTAATCTTGTTTCAAAACAGAAGAGGCTATACACCCCATCAGGTTTGTAGAGTTTGCGGTTGGATACCGCACTGTCGGCATTGTGATGTGAGTTTAACTTTTCATAAATTCAAGAACAAGCAGCAGTGTCATTATTGTGGGACTGTTTATCCGGTCGTACAAACTTGTGAAGCCTGCGGCAGCCATGATTTCATGCAACTCAATTTCGGAACCGAAAAAGTGGAAGAGCAATTACGTGAACTGTTTCCGGAAGCAAGAATTGCACGAATGGACTATGATACCGTAAGCGGTAAAACTGCGCACGATCAGCTTATACAGCAGTTTGAGCAGCATAAGATTGATATTTTGGTAGGAACACAGATGGTTGTAAAAGGACTCGATTTTGAACGGGTTTCGTTGGTGGGAATTCTGGATGCAGACAGTCTGTTGAGTTTTGCAGATTTTAGAGTGAATGAGCGCGGCTTCCAGCTCATGGAGCAGGTTAGCGGTCGTGCGGGACGCAAAGATGCTTTGGGTAAAGTGATGATACAAGTTGCACAAACGTCGCATCCTGTTTTAAGATATGTTTTGGAACATGATTATCATTCATTTTATTCGAATGAAATAATGGGACGTCAACAATTTTCCTATCCACCGTTTACCCGTCTCATTCAAATCACATTCAAGCATAAATTTCGTGAAGTGGTAACAGAGGCCTCCCATTTTGTTGCCCGGTATTTAAAAACGGCATATGGGAATTATATGGTTGGGCCTGCCGAACCGGTCGTAAACAGAGTGCGGAATCAATACCTGATGGAATTGACTTTGAAACTTCCCCGTGAAGCAGGCGTGATACGGTCGTGTAAGGAAGCGCTTCGGCAGATGCTTGTTTCATTACATAACGATCCCCGTTTTAAAAGTGTTGTAATGCTTTCTGATGTGGATCCTGTTTAGGGATTCGTTTCAATCAAAATGAGAAAAGGGCTTTTAATCTCTTCAATGGGTGGTTTCTAAAAAATGATTTATCAGAATACTCGTTTCTGATTTGATTTCCACAATAAAATGCAGATGTCCGGGGCATTGGAAGGCAAATTGGCAGTATCTTGCGTTTCTTAATTGCCAATTCAAGATTTTGCCATATGGATATTCAATTCAACAAGAATGAAGACGTGATGAAATTATCACTGTCCGAAATGCGTCAGCGCTTGTCTAAAATTTATGAAGGTGGAGGGAAAAAGTCCATCGAAAAACAAAAGGAACGAAACAAATTAACTGCCAGGGAACGGATTGCATATTTACGTGATGCCGATACACCATTTGTTGAAATCGGTGCTTTTGCGGGGTATGATATGTACAAGGAACAAGGTGGATGTCCTGCCGGTGGTACTGTAGCCGGTATTGGTTATGTGAGTGGTGTGCAATGTGTGATTGTTGCCAATGATCAAACCGTAAAAGCGGGAGCATGGTTTCCTATCAGTGGCAAAAAAAATCTTCGTTTGCAGGAGATTGCTATGGAGAATCATTTGCCTGTCATTTATCTGGTAGACAGTGCCGGTGTTTTTTTACCCATGCAGGATGAAATATTTCCCGACAAGGAGCATTTCGGTCGCATTTTCAGAAACAATGCCAAAATGAGTGCAATGGGAATCACTCAAATTGCAGCGGTCATGGGGGCCTGTGTTGCAGGTGGAGCGTATTTACCCATTATGAGTGATGAAACGCTGATGGTGGAAGGGAACGGCTCTATCTTTTTGGCCGGCTCATATCTGGTAAAAGCGGCTGTTGGAGAAGATATTGATAATGAAAAGTTAGGCGGTGCTGTAACGCACACCGAAATCTCCGGTATTGCGGATTATAAATTTAAGACTGAGCAGGAGTGTCTGGATGAGGTTCGGAAGCTCATGGGAAAATTAGGTGAAAAAGGTCGTGCCGGTTTCAACAGAACAGAACCCCGACTTCCGAAAAAAAATCCTGAAGACTTGTACGGCATTTTTCCGCATGATGGTAAGCCCTATGATATGCTGGAAGTGATTGAACGGATCGTCGATGAAAGTGATTTTGATCAGTTTAAACAAGACTACGGAAAAAGTATTCTATGTGGTTACGCCCGGATCGACGGATGGGCCGTTGGGATTGTAGCCAATCAAAGAACCATTGTAAAAAGCGCAAAAGGTGAAATGCAAATGGGTGGGGTCATTTACAATGACAGTGCCGATAAAGCAGCGCGGTTCATCCTTAATTGCAACCAGAAAAAGATTCCACTTGTTTTTTTACAAGACGTTACAGGCTTTATGGTTGGGAGCAGAAGCGAACACAGCGGCATCATAAAAGATGGAGCTAAACTGGTGAATGCAGTTGCCAACAGTGTTGTGCCCAAAATTACCATCGTAGTTGGGAATTCATATGGTGCCGGAAACTATGCAATGTGCGGCAAAGCATATGACCCTCGGTTTATTTATGCATGGCCAACAGCCAAAATTGCGGTAATGGGCGGTGAGCAGGCGGCCAAAACCCTGTTGCAAATTCAGGTTGCTGCCATGAAATCAAAAGGGAAAGAAGTAACGCCCGAAGAAGAGAAAAAATTACTGGACGAGATCAAGGGCAAATACGAAACACAAACCTCTGCCTATTATGCTGCATCCCGTTTGTGGGTTGATGCCATCATCGATCCATTGGAAACACGTAAAGTCATTAGCGAAGGAATTACAGCCGCCAGCCACAATCCGCATATGGAGGAGTTTAAACTGGGTGTTTTTCAAGTATAACAGATTAAAAAAGCCGCTTGTTTTAAGCGGCTTTTTTAATATCATCCATTAATCCATTAAATCGTTTGAGTTCGGGTTGCGCCGGAACGAACAAGTGCATAACCGCCAAACAGCATTGCACTGAACAGGATGGTGGCTGCAACACTTCCTGTATAAAAAGGAATGCCATCGGTGTAGGCCATCAGGAGTCCGGAAACTGTTTTGGGACGATTGAATCCGCCACCACTCATCCATACAAGTAAATTACTGATCAGAAAGTATACTGTGGGGCCGGCTAATGAGGCCAATCCAATTTGAAATGCCTTCGTTTGGTTGATCCAAAAACCGATAACAGTTAGACCGCCAAAGAGAATATAGTTGAGGAGTTGTCCTTCATAAAATCCGGGTATGGAAGACCATCCGCTATTGAATAATGATTGAAACACCAAATCACTTAAAAACATACTAAACAAAGGAAGTGTGAAAGCATATTTGCGATCTTTAATGACCGATCCTGCAAAAAGGGCCATTGCAATTTGTGGTGCAAAACCTAAAGGACGTCCGGGTATGATTCGGTAAAAAGCAGCTACGATGATGAGGGCTGCAAAAGCAAAAGCAATGTTTTTATTCAATTTCATAATCAAGTCTGTTGAGGCACAAAAATAGCTAAAAACCGTTCCCGAAAAATAAATTCTATAACCCCTTCGTGGAAAATGTGGATAAGCCCGATTGTTTTATTTTAGCGACATGGCAAAACACCTGGAAACCGGAAAGAAAGGGGAAGATCTTGCAATTTGCTGGCTTGAAAACCACGGATTTCAAATTTTGCATCGCAATTGGAAGTACTCTTACTTTGAATTGGATGTGATTGCCGAAAAAGAGGGTGTTTTGCATTTCGTTGAAGTCAAAACAAGAACCACCGATACTTATGGATACCCGGAAGAAAGTGTCATCCCTCGTAAGCTGGAACGTTTGATGAATGCCGGCGAGGCATATCTGGAACAGGCCTCGGAATGGAAACGAATCCAGTATGATATTTTAAGTATTCAACTGTTCCCCGGTCAGGAACCTGTTTACTTTTTTTTAGAAGATATCAGTTGAGCCTCATCGCAGGCCATCAAACTTTCGGATCAATACTTTGGATTGACTCCGGTGTAATTGAACGGTGTAATGGCTTTCAATTCCTTTTTAACGGCAGCACTGACTTTCAGATTTTGGATAAATTCCAGCATGCTTTTTTGTGTGATGGTAGCGTTACCGCGGGTTAACTCTTTGAGAGCTTCGTAGGGATTTGGATAGTTTTCGCGACGCAAGATGGTTTGTATGGCTTCGGCTACTACCGCCCAGTTGTTTTCGAGATCTGTTCTGATTTTTTCTTCATTTAAAAGCAGCTTTCCAAGTCCTTTTTCGATGGATTTAACGGATAAGACGCTGTGAGCGAATGGTACGCCCAGGTTGCGAAGAACGGTAGAGTCGGTGAGGTCTCGTTGCAGCCTTGATATGGGCAATTTTGACGACAGGTGTTCCCATAAAGCATTTGCAATACCCAGATTTCCTTCGGCATTTTCAAAATCAATGGGATTGACTTTGTGCGGCATTGCACTGCTTCCAACTTCTCCTTTTTTTATTTTTTGTTTGAAATAGTCCATCGAAACATAGGTCCAGATGTCTCTGCACAAATCAATGAGGATCGTGTTGATGCGCTTCATGGAATCCATTTGAGCAGCAAGTAAATCGTAGTGCTCAATCTGGGTCGTAAATTGTTGACGTTGCAAACCCAATTTGCGGTCAACAAACTCGTTTCCAAATTTAACCCAGTCCGTTTTTGGAAAAGCTACAACGTGCGCGTTGTAATTTCCGGTAGCACCGCTAAATTTAGCGGAAACAGGCAGATTTGAAAGGATGTCAAGTTGAACCTGTAACCGTTCGATAAACACCATCAATTCTTTTCCTAAGCGGGTAGGGGAAGCGGCTTGACCGTGCGTACGGGCCAATAGGGGGATGTCTTTCCATTCTTTAGACATCGATTTGAGGATTAGAATCAGATTGGAAATCGACGGGAGCCATTCATTTTCAAGAGCTTCTTTCCAGGATAACGGAATCGCTGTGTTATTGATGTCCTGAGAGGTTAAACCGAAATGAACCCATTCTTTCAGATCGCCAAGTTGAAGGGATTCCAGCCTTTTTTTCAGAAAATATTCAACGGCTTTAACATCATGGTTGGTAATCTTTTCAAAGGCTTTAATTTCTGCTGCATCTGAGATGCTGAATTGGGTTATGATCGCTTTCAGACTTTTTTGCTGAGCAGCGGTCAATTTGAAAAATTTTTTTTCGGCCAAAAAAAGAAAATATTCGATTTCAACCCAAACTCTGTAACGAATGAGTGCATATTCCGAAAAATACTGGTCGAGGTGTTCTAATTGGTTGCGATAACGACCATCGACAGGAGAAATAGCAGTGAGATTTTGAAGCTCCATAACAGAAGAGTTGAGAATGAGTTTTTGGTAATTCGTTCTAAAAGCAGAATAGATCCAACGATATTGTTGTTTCTTTGCAGCGCAAAAATAATTGAATTGGATAAGATTCGAGTAGGTGCCGTAAGTTATTTGAATACCAAGCCATACATCTGGGGTTTGCAGCACAGTCGTATAATGGATCAAATCGACCTGTTAATTGATTATCCCTCACGTATTGCAGCCGGTCTGATCAAAGGAGATCTGGATGTGGGATTGGTACCTGTTGCGGTTATACCGCATTTGCAGAATTACACGTTTGTGGGCGATTATGGAATTGCATGTGACGGGGAAGTGGCGAGTGTAGCTCTTTTTAGTGAAGTACCTTTAGGAGAAATCAAAACGATCTTGCTGGATTATCAGTCACGCACATCCGTGGCGTTGTTAAAAATCTTGCTGAGGAAACATTGGAAGACTGAACCGGATTTGATCGATGTAAAAGAAGAGTTTCAGGATCGGATTCAGGGGAGTACAGCCGGTTTAGTTATAGGAGACCGTGCACTGGAAATCCGCAGTAAATATCCCTATGTATATGACTTGGGGTTGGCCTGGAAGCAAATGACGGGTCTGCCTTTTGTGTTTGCAGCGTGGGTTAGCGTGAAGCCTCTTGATGCTGCTTTTGTTAAAGAGTTTTCAGAAGCTTGTGCGTTGGGTGTGGGGCACCTCGATGCGTTGGGAAGGGGGAGTCATTTAGCATCTTATAATCTTCATGAGTATTATACAAAAAATATTCACTTTTATATCGATGATGCTAAAAAGAGCGGTATGCGGAAATTTTGGGGATTCTTATCCGAATTTCAATGATCATTTTTTAATGATTAATCTTCCCGTATTATCGATTCGATGCATAAAGTACTTTTCGTTCAAATTTAAAAAGTATTCGTCAACTGCTTTTTTTGCTCCGGCCCAGTGACCGTAATCGTCAATAATCAAGATGCCGCCATGTGTAAGAAGCGGGAAAAGATGTGCTAATTCATGTTTAGTAGATTCGTACCAGTCTGTATCAAGTCTTAAAATTGCGATCTTATCCGGTAGCGTGTTGGGGATGGTTTCTTCAACCTTTCCTTTAATGAAATGGATTAGGTCAGAAGGGTAGCCGGTACTCAAAACCGATTTTTGGACTGCTTCCAGAGGAGAGTAGGCCCATACGACATCACTTTCGTTCTTGTTTCGTTGTGCAAGTTGTTCGGCAGCAGATTGCTGCGCATGATCAATGTCATTTTCCGTCGGTTCACTCATTCCTTCAAATGTATCATACAAGTACAGTTCTCTGTTGAATACATTTTGGTGTTTTAATGTTTCAATTGCAGCCATCATGCTTCCGCCCTTCCAAACTCCACATTCAACAAATGCTCCTTCTATTTGATTGTTAACAACATGTTTGACCGATTCAATTAGTGAAAAAATTCTTTCAGGGCTCGTCATGGTATGATTCTGAGCTTGTCGCCATATATTTTTATGCAGAGGGTCAAAATCAATGGGCAACTCATTAATTTTGTTAGTTTTAATAAGTTCAAGCTGGAATTTGTTCAGAATTTTGTTTAAGGTATCAAGCATGTTAAATGGCTTATGAGGCAAATGTAATGCCTCTTTTATTACAAAAGGCAAATGGCATTCTATCGTGAAGCTTAGATTTTTAATTTTATGGAAGTATGCAAAAAGTAAGAAACGATTTTTCCCCATCATTTAGCAATCCGTATTTTTTTGTACGAAAAGGTTTGTACAATAGTATCAAACGCAATGCTTCTTATTTAAACGGGAAAATTCTGGATTTTGGATGTGGCTCTAAACCTTACAAGTCCTTTTTTACATACTCGGAATATATCGGTGTAGATTTTGATAATCCCGGGCATCCACACGATCAGGAACAGATTGATCTTTTTTACGATGGGAAAACAATACCATTGGAAAGTGAATCTGTTGACAGCGTGCTCACTAGTGAAGTTTTTGAGCATATATTTAATCTGCAGGATATCTTAAAGGAGCTTAACCGTGTTATGAAAAAGAATGCATACATTCTGGTTACATGTCCGTTTGTGTGGAAAGAGCATGAGGAGCCTCATGATTATGCACGTTATACTCAGTTCGCACTTGAAGATATGTTGTCAAAGAATGGATTTGAGAAGATTGTGATGGAGAAGGGCGGGAATTTTGTTGAAGTGATTTTTCAATTAATCATTCTCTTTTTTTATGACAAATTATATGGGAAGGCAAACCGATTTTGGTTGACTCGTCAGTTGTATAAATTCTTTTTTATTTTGATCCCTAATGTTACCGGTAGTTTTTTAAGTAAGCTATTCCCCAATGATCAAAAAATGTATTTGAATAACATTGTTATTTTTCGAAAATGTTAGGCAAAAAAACCAAAAAAATACTGGTTGTTTCTCATGAGGCATCATATACAGGTGCGCCTCTATTGCTTATTCAATTGATAAAGTTTATTAAGCTGAATTATAATTATTCTGTTCAAATTGTTATTATACGTGGCGGCCCCTTGGAGAAGGAGTTTGAGCAATACGGAAGTGTCACAATATTAAAAGATGCCGGGTATTCAAGTCGAAGAGGTGTAAGTAGATTAAAATCTATTTTGATTAATCGAATAAAGAATATCAAGACATTTTATTTCGCAATTAATAGTGATTTTATTTTTTGTAATTCGATCATATGTGGCAATATTATCGGATGGTTGCGGTTCTCTAGAACCCCAATTTATACCTATGTGCATGAACTCGAGCAGGTCATTCGAATGTATTTAAACAGTGGTCATATTAGGCCTGCATTGAAATATTCGACTTCGTTGTTTTATCCATGTAAGCGTGTTCAAGAAACGTTGATTGATTGTTTTCATGTGCCTGTTTCAAAACTGTTCAGATTGAATTATTATTTTCCTGCGCATTATTTTGAAAATAATTTGTTAACTGCTTGTCCCGCAAACAACGAGTTTTTGTATTGTGGAGTTGGAACCGCATCCTACAGAAAAGGGACAGATTTATTTATTGATGTTGCCAAGATGATTTATGAGAAGTCATTGGGATACAAGTTTGTTTGGATCGGTGGATTTGGAAGTAAGGAGGATGAAGAGAAATATAGAACAATGGCTCTTGTTAATGGCAAGAGTGTGGTGGAATTTACGGGAGCTTTAGAACCGCCGCAGGTGCGACTTTTATATTCGAAATTTGATGCATTGCTTCTTACGTCTAGAGAAGACCCATATCCGTTGGTTGTTTTAGAGGCTGCGTACAATAAAAAAGCTTCAATCGTATTTAAAGACTCAGGGGGTATTTCGGAATTTGTAGAGGGCTGCGGGTGGGTGATAAATCAAATTGCAAGTAAAGAAATGGCAGAATGTTTATTTAAATTGAATAAAGACAAACTTCAAGCAAGAGGTGTTGAAGCTTATGAAAAAGTTAATCGGTTACATTCTAATCAGCAGTTGCTGAAGGATCAGCTTTTTATTATGAGTTAATACTTGTATTAAATAAGCAAAAAAATATATATTTGACCCTAAATTTATAGGCTGTTAAAATATTATGGCCCCTAATTATTCACTCAATAAAAATATGAAAATGAAAACACCATCCTTGCTTCCCGTTTTTTTATTTAGCTTCATTTTAATTTTAAGTATTCAAACAAGTTGTACTAAAGAAAGAATCATAGAGCGTACTGAAAAAGATACGGTATATAAATGCTCAACTACTATTCATGGACTCTGGATCGGAAGTCAGTTTAGTAGTGTTTCCAGCCTTGGTCAACCTTTCAATGTGTCAATTAAGCCGGATGGCAAAATGACCTACGAAAATATTGTAAGTGGTACACAGCAATTTAGTGTAGGTACCTGGACTTTAGTTGGAACTGCATTTGAGGGAAATATTGAGTGTATATATGGTTATTTTGTAGGGGTAAAGCAGAAGTTGACTGCTACCTTTAATCCTACAACTGGCACATTGAGTTCCGGTAAATGGGAAAACACCTTTCCGTTATCAAATACGGATAAAGGAACATTTACATTGACTAAGCATTATTGACAGGAGCCTAAAGATATTTTGAGTTTCTCCATCATGGAATTTCAAGGGGCTTAAATCATTATGATTTGAGTCCCTTGTCTTTTACAGCAATTGACTTTGTATTAAGTAAAAGACTGTAACTTAATGATCTGAATTTATGACTTGTTTTATTTTTGTACTTTCCAATGTTTTTACAAGTAATTCCCGGGTCAATCAATTAAATCTGATCACTATTAAATGGAAAAAGTAGCTGTTGTTTATCTTTCATGGATCCCTTATGGGATTGACCAGTTAAAAGAATTTCTAAAGTCATACAAAGGGCATTCTGCAGGAGTTTCACACCAGCTCATTTTTATTTTTAATGGCGTTCAAACAGAAGATGATTATATCTCTTTTTTGAACTATGCAGAGGAGCATTTAGGGTGTGAGATTTTCTTTTATGTCATGGAAAAAGGCCAGGATATTGATGCGTATTTTTATGTTGCAAACAATGTGAATGCATCGTTTATTCTCTTTTTAAATACTTATAGCAGGATTTTGTCGGATAATTGGTTGCTTAATTATGCAAATGCTTTCAATAGTTCTAAAATGGGCCTTGTTTCTGCCACTGCTTCTGGAATGAGTTATTATAGTGCTGTTTTTCAAAAGAATACATGGAAATGGGAGTTTGATAAGTCGTTTCATAATCAATTTAGAAAATATAAATTGCTAATTAAAGCCTCCTTTTATTGGCGTTATTTTTTTAAAGCATTTCCTACTTATCATGTTCGAACGAATGCTTTTATGATCAGGAGAGAAACAATGTTGACTGTCAAGTGTCCGCATTTAAGTTCAAAATTCAAAGCCTATTTATTTGAAAGTGGTGTTGATTCACTCACCAATCAAATTTTAAAAATGAATTTGGATGTGAACATGATTGACAGGAACGGAATGCTGTATGATAGTAGTCACTGGAAAAATGCT
>CANGQQ010000042.1 GCA_947456025.1 Chitinophagaceae bacterium
CTTGGGAAAATTACCGTAGAGGCTCTTGAGAAATTGGATTATCCTGTTGTAATGGGTTGTGTATTGTTTGCTTCTTTTTTGTTTGTGCTGATTAATATTTTGGCAGATGTGCTGTATCGGATTGTTGATCCCAGAATCCGTGAGCGTTGATCGATTGCATCAATAAAAAACCGACTCTTGAGCCGATTTGCAAATCGGAAGAGCCGGTTTTTTGAGGTTCTGTCAGGAGATCTGTATGTTCCTGGGTCCTGCATTACATCCATTTGGATGCATAGGCATTAAACTCGTGTCGAAGTTCTTCTACAACTTTTTCAAAGCTCATGAATTCTTCTTTCATTTTTTCGTGTTCGGTAACAAGACCATCTTCAATTCTGCCGGCATGTTTTTTTGTGTCATGCACTACATGCTGAATGTGTTCATTGATCATATGTCGCAATTCATCAATATTGTTCTTTTGAATGATGAACTGGTTTTGAAAATGCTCCACACCGGCCAGTACTTCTTTTTCGGTGTTTTTGCTTGCAATTTCAGTTAGTCTGTTTTCTAAAATTCCGAGTTCGGTTTTGTAAAAATCAATCGTACTTAGCCATTGGTTGTGATCTGTTCCGAAGCGGGATGCAATTGTATAGCTCATTGGTTTTCGTTTTTAAAGTTTCAATCTTTAATAAGTCAAATATCCTTGAGCTGTAGAAATTAAAAAATGACAAAAGTCAGGCGGTGCTCTGACTGAAATTTTTATTTTAAAACTGGAACTGTTTTAAAATAAATTGTATTCAAAAATAAAGGAGCGGAACGAAGGGTTTTAATTCCTTGATTGAAGGGTAGTATTACTTGATCAGGACTTCATGAACAATGTGTTCGTTGAATTGTTCGTTGATCCGATTTCTGATTTTCTCTTTTTGGTAGAGCAGCTCTTGTTTCAGGGGCGCAACATGGGTTGTAATAATCAGTTGATGTTGAATGAGCTGAATGTCATCGGTATAATTGGCGATGGTAGCACCCATTAATTCCTTCCAGATTTCTTTGATTTGCAACGATTGGACCTTGCTTTTGACTTTGCTTTTCGTCAGATATTGCTGAATTGCATCTTGTAAAGAAATCTGTGCCATCACACGAATTTAAAACTTTGAAAGGGATTTTTTTGTTTTAGTTTGACAATTCGATCAATTGAAGATTTTGCTGTATGCCTGCAAGCATATGTTGTATGCGATCTTTATTGGGGTCTGTAATGAACACCTGTGATCCTTTCCGGTCGCACACCCATTTTAAAAGATTGTGCATTCTTTGTTCATCCAGCTTTTCAAACACATCATCCAATAACAGAAAAGGGTAGAATCCCTTTTTTTGATGGAGTTGTTCCAGTTCAGAAAGTTTGAGGCTAAAGAGCATACTCTTTCGTTGACCCTGTGACGCCGTTGTTTTAAAGGGTCTTCCGTTGAGTTCCAATAACAGATCGTCTTTGTGAACACCGCAAGTTGTACGTTGCAGTATGTAATCTTTTTCTCTGCTTTTAGTGAGTAATTCCTGAAACGGCTGACTGTTCAATTGACTCTCATACATCAGGGAGATGTGTTCCGGAATTCCCGCAATAATTTTATAGAATTGCAGCACGTTTTGATGGAAATCGGGAAAGAATGATGTTCTGAATTCAAAGATTGTTTGACCGGCTGAGATCAATTGCTCATCCAGTGTTTCCAGTAACGCATCGTTTCTGTTTCCGTTTGCTGCTTGTTTGAGGTAACTGTTTCGTTGTTGTAATACTTTATTGTAGGCAATCAACTGGCGTAAGTATTCCGGTTCCAGCTGTGACAGTAAGGTGTCGGTGAATTTTCTTCGGATTTCACTTCCTCCGGTAATCAGTTCCACGTCGTCCGGAGCAATCATAACAGATGGAAATTTTCCGATGTGTTCCGAAAAACGTTCGTAGGCGATGCCGTCGCGGGTTACTTCTTTTTTGCCGCTTTCCCTTAGTATAACCGTTATGGATGTGTTGGCGTCTTTGAACGAAAGTTCTCCGGCTATCCTAAATCCATCCAAACCTTGTTGAACATGATTCGTATCCGAACCCGGGAAATAGCTTTTGGTGAAGGATAGGTAATAGATCGCATCCAGTAAGTTGGTTTTACCGATGCCGTTTGGCCCCGTTATCGCAACAACAGGCTGATGAAAATGAAACTGCTGGTAACCGTAATTTTTAAACTGTGTAACTGATATGGATTTTAAGAAGAGCATCCGGTTGCAAGATAGTAAGAGGCGCAGAAACTTACCGTCTTATTTTCCCCGGTCCTGTCATGGAGTCTCAGGTATTGTAAAGGCGGCATACACTCACGACAGTGTTGGAATAGGCGCCGTTTTTTAATGATTATCTTGTTGATATTCAAAAAATTAAATCCGCTTTTTGAATTTGCTTCTGCACCCTTATCTTTGCGAGTCTAAAAATCTAGCAAACGTGACCACTAAATTTACGAAAGAGACTTATTTATACTGGTATGAGTTGATGCTCCTGCTTCGTCGTTTCGAAGAAAAAACGGGACAACTCTACGGAATGCAAAAAATCCGCGGCTTTTGTCACCTCTACATTGGGCAAGAGGCTATTGCCGCCGGGGCCATGACCGCTACGCGTCCCGATGATAAGTTTATTACAGCTTATCGTGATCATGGACTGGCTATTGCCAAAGGTGTGAGTGCCAAAAGTTGTATGGCCGAGCTTTACGGTAAAGCTACAGGTTGTGCCAAAGGGAAGGGAGGAAGTATGCACTTCTTTGGCGTGGATGTTGGTTTTTTTGGAGGTCATGGAATTGTTGGTGCGCAAATTGGAACCGGAGCCGGTTTGGCTTTTGCGGAGAAGTATCTCGGCACTGATAATGTTTGTCTCGCCTTTTTTGGTGATGGTGCTGCGCGTCAGGGCATGTTGCATGAAACGTTCAACCTTGCCATGCTTTGGAAGTTGCCGGTGGTGTTCATCTGCGAAAACAACAATTACGCAATGGGTACTTCCGTAACACGTACGTCCAATGTAATGGACATCTACAAACTTGCGGATGCGTATGACATGCCTGCCGACAGTGTGGATGGAATGAGCCCCGAAGCGGTACATGATGGTGTCATTCGCGCCGTCAACCGTGCACGCCAGGGAGGAGGACCCACATTGCTGGAAATCAAAACTTACCGTTATAAAGGGCACTCCATGAGTGATCCTCAAAAATACCGTTCAAAGGAAGAAGTGGAAGAATACAAAGAACGCGATCCAATCGAGTATTGCAAAAAAGTACTCTTGACTCAATTCGCTGTTCCCGAGGCTGAAATCGAAGTGATTGATCAACGTGTGAAGGAACAAGTGGATGAAAGCGTCACTTTTGCTGAAGAAAGTCCCTGGCCGGATGACAACGAATTACTGAAGGATGTCTATGTACAAGAGGATTATCCCTTTGTTGTGGATTAAGGCTTTAAGGAAATCATTGAAATCGTCAAACAACGCAATAAAATGTCTGAAACAAAAACAACTGCTGCACAAGAGCTTAGCGAAATTCAAGTCGTACAAAAAGCCAGAGATTTTTGGAGTCGCTTTTCAAAGCCTGTCATCTATGCAGGATCTGCGGTCATCCTGCTCGTCGGAGGTTGGCTGTTGTATCAAAATTTCATCCTGGGTCCAAAACAAAAAAAGGCAAACGATGCGATCAGCAGGGCGCAGGCCTATTTTGCTAAAGATTCGCTGAATCTTGCTTTGAATGGGGATGGTGCCAATGCAGGGTTTTTAAAGATCATCAAAAACTACAGCGGCACGGATGCAGCCACACTAGCACATTTTTATGCCGGGGCCATTTATTTGCGCAATGAAGACTTCAACAATGCCATCAAGTACCTGAAGGATTATTCAACAGATGCCACTCAAATTCAAAGTGCAGCCTGGCGTATGCTGGGTGATGCCTATATGAGTGTAGATAAGAAAGAAGAAGGTGTTTCTTATTATGTTAAAGCAGGTAAGCTGAATGAAAAAGACGAATTCACTTCTTCTGAAAATTTGTTCCGTGCTGCGTTGGCCTATGAAACCATCGGTAAACGGGATGAGGCCATTGCATTGTACAAAACAATTAAAGAAAAATATCCCAAATCCGACAAAGGTGCGTCTGTAGACAAGTATCTTGCACGCTTGGGTTCTATCAGCAACGACTAATCTTTATACGTTCTTCATGGCACATGTAACGAACAGCAATTTATATTCAATTGACGCAGGCACTCATGATTTTTCAGGTGCCTGTGTTGTTTTGGTTCGTACAGAATGGAATGCTTCCATTGTTGATGAACTGGAACAGGGTGCCAGAAAGGTTTTGGAACAGTATGGTGTTAAACTGGTGGAAACCATTGCCGTTCCCGGAGCTGTAGAAATTCCGTTTGCCATTCGCACGCGCTTTCAGAGCTCCTCATTTTTGAAGGCCGATGCTTTTGTGGCTCTCGGTTGTGTGATTCGGGGCGATACACCGCATTTCGATTATGTTTGTCAGTCTGTAACGGATGGAATTACGCAACTCAATTTAAATTTAACGGCACCGGTGATTATGGGCATTCTGACGGTTGAAAATCAACAACAAGCCGAAGAGCGTATCGGTGGGCGTCATGGTCATAAAGGTGAAGAAGCTGCACTTACAGCGTTAAAAATGATCGCACTGAACCGGTATTTCAATAAATAGATTCTCAAGATTCTTTCTATGAACGTACAACTTTTTATTCCTTGTTTCGTGGATCAGATCTTTCCTGAAACGGCCTTTAATATGATTAAAGTGCTGGAGAAAGCGGGTTGTACGGTTTCTTACAATGAAAATCAAACCTGTTGCGGCCAACCATCCTACAATGCCGGCTTTCGGGATGAATGCAGAGATGTGGCAACAAAATTCGTGAATGACTTTTCGGGCACCGATTATATCGTAGCACCCAGTGCCTCCTGTGCCGGATTTGTAAGAAATTATTACAGTCAGATTTTTGATAATTCTTCCGTTCACAATCAAGTGAAGGGCATTCAGAAGCGGATGTATGAATTCAGTGAATTCCTCACCGATGTTTTACATATTGAGGATTTCGGCGCTCAATTAAATGGTGTGGCTACCTATCACGACGCTTGTGCGGCCCTTCGTGAGTGTAAAATCAAAGAAGGACCCAGAAGGTTGTTGCAAAATGTGAAGGGTCTGGAACTGGTGGAGATGAAGGATGTTGAAACCTGTTGTGGTTTTGGAGGAACCTTCTCTGTTAAATATGAGCCGATTTCCATTGCAATGGCCGATCAAAAAGTAACACATGCTCTGGCTACCGGAGCCCAATATATGATATCGACGGATCTCAGTTGCCTCATGCATCTGGAAGGTTACATCAAGCAAAAAGGGTACAATTTACGAACCCTTCATTTGGCTGATGTGTTGGTGAATGGGTGGTAGGTGTCAATTTATTCATCGGGATTGCATACAATATTAACGATTCAAAACTTGAACTCATGGCATATTGGCTCATCAAATCGGAACCCTTTAAATACAGTTGGGATCAATTGGTGGCAGATAAAAAAACGTTCTGGGACGGTGTAAGAAATTATGCGGCCCGCAACAACATGAAAGCTATGAAAAAAGGCGATGAATTGTTTTTTTATCACAGCAACGAAGGACTCGAAATTATAGGGATCGCAAAAGTGGTAAAAGAGTTTTATCAGGATCCTACTACCGATGAACAAGCTTGGGTTTCGGTAGATGTAGCACCCGTTCGAAAATTAAAAAAAGCAGTATCGCTTGCACAAATAAAAGCCGAACCACGGCTTTCAAAAATGGAAATCATTCGTCTGAGTCGTTTAAGTGTAACATCCGTTACCACCGCAGAGTGGAAGGTGGTTTTGGAACTGGCAGGTGAATAATACAGATCTTTTGATTGGTTTAAATCACATCTTTTTTTGCTTTAGCTATGCTCTATTTGTGAACCAGCGAGCAAAATATAATTACAGTATATCACGATTTCTTTAAAAGGTATTTACCTGGAATCCGGACTGTCGATCGGTTTCTTATAATTGCAGCTCCGCTGGGATTGCGCTTTGGAGTTGTTGCTTCCACAGTTTTTTTATTCATTGAACGAGGCTCATGTGTTAATTATGTTCTTAATTCATGTACGGTATTGGTTTTCAATTTTTAAGGATAGAGGTTTAACGATCTTTTCCGGCGAATCTTGTAGTTGAATAATACTAAAAAAGGCCCCACGTATAATTTGATGGCGGCCTTTTTGGTCGAATGAAATGCCTTAATTCGGGTCAATCAGGAGAGGAGATTTTCCATCAGTGACTATGATTTTTGTGTTGGGAGATTTTGATAGCTCTTTAAATACTTCCAGACTTTTCCATTTGATAAAAAATTCATTAAGTCCTTCTGAAATGATTTTTTGTGCATTCCTTAAACCTTCGGCTTCTATGACTTTACGCTCAGCTTCTTTGCGTTCACGTTCTAATATAAACTCCATTTGTTGTGCTTGTTGTTCCGCTTCCATTCTTTGTTGAATGGCGGAACTGAGTCCTTCAGGAAGAGTTACGCTTTTTAATAGAACAGCTTCAACTTCAAAACCACGGTGTTCAAGTTGTTTACGCATAAGTTCTTTTATTTCTGATTCTATTACGGAGCGCTGACTTGTATGCATTTCTTTTGCCATAAAACGAGCTGTGACATCCGATGCTGCTGAACGAAAAACAGAAAGGATGACAGTTCGTTTGTAATCGAGGCCAATGTTTTGTAAAATGTATGGCGCCATCTCAGGTTTTACATGGTATAAAATTGAAATTTGTGCCTTAATTGTAAGCCCTTCTTTAGAAGGAAGATCCAGGTTGACTTCAACATTTTCTGTTTGTGTTGAAATTTTTATGATTTTGGTTGTAAAAGGATTGAATGTTACAGCTCCCGAATGATAAACAGCCGGACTTAATTTTCCGATTCTTCTTTTGATTCCAACTTCACCCTGTCGTATTACCGAGCAAGAACTAATGACTAATGTTGTGAATAAAATAATGGATGTGGTAAAGTAAAGCTTCATTTCTTTAGATTTATTTGTGAGCTAATTCAATTTTTAAATTTTTGAATTATGGTCTCGGATTTAACGAATTGATACGCTCGTGATGTTTTCATTTTAAAAAAATGTCTGAATAGTCAGAAGAATGATCCGATTCATACATCGATTCATAGCAAAAATATTTTTTTATTGCTACGGTTAATATATTTGAATTGTTAAAGTATTCCTGATTTTACAAACTTTACCTGATGTGCAGTTCTTTACCACAATTCATTAGAGACGTAGTCTTAAATAATGCCAGTCTGAGCGTATATGATTAATTGAAAAGCTTGTACGTTCGTTGCCTCAATCCACCTGGAGGCTCTTAGCAGTGCGTTATGAACATGCACGGTGTTATCTAGTACGAATCGATAGATATCAGTCGATTCATTGTATTTAAGTTTTTCGAAGGAGCTGTCTTTAAGAATTGACTTTGCGGTCTAAGCCACTGTGTCAAATCAAAGGAATAGTACCCACTTCTTGTTCCAAATGCGTAAGGAATTCCCGTCGGTCGATCATGCGGGCGCCTAAACTTTCCAGATGCTCTGTATAAACCTGGCAGTCGATTAAGGTAAGTCCTTGTTCCTGCAGAGAGTTGGTCAATGAAATAAAGGCATATTTGCTGGCATTGCTCACCGTGCTGAACATGCTTTCGCCAAAAAAAACGGAACCGAGACGAACACCGTAAAGTCCTCCTACAAGTTGATCGTCTTGCCAGGCTTCGGCACTGATTGCATAGCCCATTTCATGCAGAGTTTGATAGGCATTCTTAATTTCATCGCTGATCCAGGTACCCTCCCGATGTTGTCGTATCGCGCCACAATGATGAATCACATCGGCAAAGGCACGGTTGTAGGTAATTGTAAAGACCTGTTTTCTGAATAATTGTTTCATGCTTTTACTGATATACAATTCTGAAGGAAACAAGACAAAACGGGGATCCGGACACCACCAGATGGGAGGTTCGTCTTCATTGAACCAGGGAAAAATTCCTTTTTGATAAGCTAATAACAAACGAGCGGGAGAAAGATCGCCACCCATGGCAAGTATACCATCTTTTGTGGTTTGGTGGGAGGGTGGAAAAACAAGTTCGTCTGTTAAAAAGGGAATGGGCATGGGAGCGACCTGCTTAAGACGGATTACTTTCAACAGTAGCTTGTATTCCCCGGTCGGTAATGGCTTCACACAAAGGCTTCAGTAGGTCGTAATCGCCTTTTTTTACGGCATATTTGCCTTTGGAATGAATCAGCCAGGCACATTGCTCGGCCTGTTCGGGAGCGTGTCCGCAAACATCGATTAACGTTTCAATGACCCATTCGAAAGTATTGACATCATCATTCCAGACAATGAGACTGTAACTTTGTTCTGTGAGCGAAAGTACATCGGTTTCTTCCGATTGCAGTGGTTGAAAACTATTGCGTACCATAAATGGATAAAGTTCAAATTTAAAACTTTGATTCTGAAATTCATAATCCCTGTCACAATCTGCAATCATTTTTATTTGACGGATATGAGCAGATGTTTTGATTATTTAGCAAACCCAAATTTTGAATTGAGTTTCAGGCTAACGTATCCGGAATGATTCAGCTCAGCCTGTAAGCAAAATGAAATGACACCCAATTTATTCATCTGCTCAACCTTAAAATTGCATGGGCGATCATGAAAATTTAATTGATACATTTAATTGAGTTTTCAAAACACCACGTCCGGATTCGAGAGGTATAGGAGGATTAGAACTGATTACCGATTGAACGTTCAATCCGTTTGTTTTAAGGGCACAGAAAAAAAAGTTCATTTTTTTTTATTTTAAGAAACCGATCCTTATCTTTGCACTCCATTTTAAGGGAGCATAGCTCAGTTGGTTCAGAGCATCTGCCTTACAAGCAGAGGGTCCGCGGTTCGAACCCGTGTGCTCCCACAAAGTCCACATTATTTATGTGGACTTTTTTTATTTATGACCTGTTCAACCTGCATTTTGTACTCGGGATAAAGAGATTGTTGTTAGGTTGGTTCAACAAGTGTTTCTTTAGAAGTGTGCTTAAGGTGTTAAAAGACAAACAGTAAAGTGTTTTTTTAGTCGATCACCATCGTCTGTAAACTTTAACTTTCTTAACGCTTTTGACAGACAGTAACAACGAAAGCTTTGTTAATTTATTGTAATCGTGTTTCCCGAACATCTATTCTTTAAATTTGTTGTTCTGTCAAAGTATTTTCAATTCATCAATACGTTCGCTATGAAGTTATTTCTCATCGGGTTTTTATGTTTTGGATTCGTTCTGAATACGTATGCGCAAGAGCCTTGCGGGTTTGATCCTATCCATCAGAAACTCTTGAAGTATGATCCGGCTTATGCTCGTCGCATGGAAGAAAATGAACGGCTGATCCAGGAATACATCCAACGTGCGGAGAAATTCAAAGTCCCGGCCCGTCAAAATGCGGTATTGTATACAATTCCAGTGGTGGTTCATATTGTTCATACCGGCGGATCGGTTGGGACGATCTACAATCCAACAAATGAACAAATCATAGGGGCGATTGATTATTTGAATCAGGTGTTCAATGGTACATACCCCGGAATCGAAGGGGCGGGAGACATACAAATTCAATTTGTAATGGCGAAGCGTGATCCCAATTGCAATCCTACCAATGGAATCGTTAGGGTAGATGGATCTTCTATATCCGGATATACCGCCGGAGGTGTGCGGGTCAGCACTTCAACCGGAGTGTTTGAATCGAGTGTGAAAAATTTTACACGCTGGGATGCTTCAAGATATTACAATATCTGGATTGTGAACAGGCTGGATGGAGTTGATGGTACCAGCGGTCAGTTTACCGCAGGTTATGCTTATTTCCCTGGTTCACCTTTGTCGGTCGATGGAATAGTCATGTTAGCCACCCAAATGAGAGCCGGTAATAAAGTGCTTACGCACGAGATCGGACATACGTTAAACCTCTTTCATCCCTTTCAAGGTTCGGCAAATAGTACCAGTTGTCCGGCAAATTCGAATTGCAATACAGACGGAGACAGGGTTTGCGACACAGATCCCATCACTTACAACCAAAGTGGCGGTGTCATCAACTTTACTTGCCGAAGTTCATCTACAACCAACACCTGTACGGGAGGGGTGTTTTCTAAAAATACAGAGAACAATTTCATGAACTATACCAATTGTTTTACCCTTTTTACTGAGGGTCAAAAATTACGTATGCAGGCTGCCATGACCTTGCCTTCTCGTTCCAGTCTTGCCAGCTCAACTGCGTCGTTACCAACCAATGTAGCACCGGTTTGTCCTCCTAAGGTGAATTTCGGTGTATCCACATCAACCTTTTCTGAAGCAACGGATGCAATTACAAGCTGTAGAGGATACAAAGACTATACTGTTCCTGTTACAATTGCCAGTGCTCCCTCTGCGGACGCAAATGTGGTGTTTACGCTAACCGGTACCGCTTTACAAGGGGTCGATTATGACCTTTTCACGAATGGGAATCTGACGAGCCCGTCGAATACGTTGATCTTTCCATCCGGTTCAGATGTTGCACAACTGGTAACTGTTCGGGTCTATGACGATAAAAACCTGGAGTCAGCCGAAACCATTGTCATCAATTTTACTGTCTCAGGAGGCGGTGCGTTGAAAGGCGAAGGAGTACCCGTGCATACCGTTTCTATTGCCGATAATGATGCGGTGCCGGTTGCTCCTGTACCACTCACAGAATATACGATTGCAACGAATAACAATATCGCAACCAACCAGTCTCCTTTCAGAAGTGATAGACAGAAACACCGGTTACAGGTACTGTTCAGGGCAGCAGAACTTTCAGCTGCAGGCATTACTTCAGGAACGATTTCGGCACTTACTATCAATGTGTCAACTAAAAACAGCAGGAAACCTTTCAAAGGATTTACGGTTTCGATTGCACAGACTGCATCAACAACGATAAACGCGTTTACGGGCAGTACTTTAACACAGGTATATCAGGGCGATTATACAACTGTTGCCGGAGATAACCGAATTGATTTTGCCAATGCGTACAATTGGGACGGGACGTCCAATCTTGTATTTCAATTTTGTTTTGATAATGGAACTGACGCGCCTGATCTTGCTGCCGATCAGGTGCGGGCTACAACAAGTCCTTTTGGTACGGGCAATCGGGCCTCCTGTCTTTCCAATTATACATCGGGTGCAACCGCTGGGTGTTCATTAACAGCAGCCAATATATCGGATGCGCGGGTCTTTCTTAAAATGACAAGGGGCTTAAAAGGGAATCCGGTGGCTTCTAATCTCGTTTCTGTCACAGAATATTTAGGTCCCAATGCCGATTTGGTGTATTATTCAACCAACGGTGATGTGATGGCGCGTATTAAAAACCTAACCTCATTTGATTACGGTTGTACAACGCTTGAGATTGATCGTGTTGGAAATGGAACAGCGGTATTGTGGAACACGAATGCTTCAAGTCAACTTACACAAAAGACATTTAAGGTTACGCCCCAATTTGCCAACCCTTCCGGTTCGTATGAAATCACTTTGTATTATACCAATTTGGAAAAACAGGGATTTGAAACAGCAACCGGACGCCTGTGGTCGGCTGTTCAAATGATTAAGACTCCATCCAGTATAAGTGCTGTTACTCCCGAAAATCCGCAAGTGGATGCTGTTACAATTAACTCATCCCTGACGCATGGTACATTTGGACAAGATCTGACTGTTAAAGGTTCTTTTATGAACGGCTTTTCAGGTTTTGCGTTGGGAAATCCGGGCACGTTTACTTCTTCTCCGATCGTTGAAAATGGTGCAATCCCATTTTCGGTATATCCGAATCCGGTACGTGCAAGCCTTGCTGTTCAATTCGGAAAAACGCTAAAAAATGTGCAATTCAGAATACTAATGATGGATGGAAGAGTGCTGAAAACCGAATATGCGGCCGTTGTATTCGGAACGCATTTATTAGATCTGGGACGTTTCAAAAAAGGAAGTTATTTGCTGGAAGTCATTACTCCGGACATGAAACGTACGATCCCCATTCTTAAGGACTAAGTATAAGCGCTCTTAATTTATTTAAGAACTATTTTTTAAAGCAGAACGCAAATAGATTGCGAAGAGGGATTGTTCTTTTACATTCAATTAATGCCTAGGTGTGGCAATTGAAAGCAAAAAAATGATTGTTTATGGATAAACAACCCTTCCCGTTTCGCAATGCTTGTTTCATCAGTTTTTCCAAAGATTGGAAGCAATACGCTCCGTTGGAAGTCGAGGAGGCTGTCACGGATCCGGAAATTTATCAGGCCTTAAATTACCGGAGTTTGTTGCAGTTTCGAAAACCTCTTTTGCTGCATTTTAACAAGTCTGATGTTCAAACTCCTGTTTGGTTTGGTTTCAGTTTTGATGTTGAAGTGATTGTTGTTGGGTTAAATGGCGTGATTGAAAAGATTTACGATATGCCACGTTACAGAGAGGGGACGGGTGTGTTTCTGCAGTTCTTCAGCGGGTATGCTTATGCTATCTTAGCTCCAAAGGGTTTTTCAAAAGCACATGTGCTTGAATCAGGAACTACCAAAGTGAAATACACCTCTTTCACCCGTATGTTTGATAAACGAACCGGTTAACCTCTGTCCAGAATGCGAAATCTATTTCTACTTTTTGTTTTTTCTTTCCTGTGCTTTTGGGGTACATCTCTTGTAACGGGTCAGGTTTCGGTAAAGTCAATCAAAGGGCGTGTGGTTCGAATTATTGATGGCGATACGTTTGATTTTTTGTCCGGATCAACTGTTTATCGTATTCGGTTGGCGGGAATCGATTGTCCGGAAAAAGGGCAGCCGTTTGGGAGCCGTGCCAAGGAGGAATTGGGTAAATGGTGTGCAGGAAAGCATTTGATTGTAAAGTACACACTGAAAGATCGTAACGGAAGACTGATAGGCGATGTCTATTCTTCCAATAACGAATGGTTAAATTACCAAATGGTTCAAACTGGATTTGCCTGGCATTTCAAAAAATATTCATCCAGCCGACAATTGGCAGAAGCTGAAGTCTATGCTCGAACCAAGAGGGTTGGCTTGTGGAAAGATCCGGATCCCGTTGCTCCCTGGTTGTGGCGTTCATTACATAAATCACGAAAGAAGTCACAGGGCGTTACCGGTAAAATGTGAGGCCTTTCAGTAGTTCAGATTTTAACTTGGTCCGAAGCGATGCAGGTTTCACTACTTTCAGTGTATTGCAGTAAGTTAACAGCATCCTCATGAATTCTTCATTGACGCTTACTTCCAGTTCTACTTTTAATACTTCTTGCTTTTTAGTAATTGTTTTTTGCGATGGGTGCAAGGGGGTTATTTCTAACAAGCGGGCGATCGGTCCGTAGATTTCAAGAATGATTTTTTCGCTGGGTTTCGGACCTTCCATGATGCCGGTTGAGTATTTATAAAACGCATCGGGATTGAAATCACGTCTGTATTTAAACAACTTCTTGTCACTATGGAGATTCGTAATACGGTCCAGCGCAAAGGTAGAAAATCGTTCTTGTTTATCGTTCCACCCAATGACATACCAGTTGTTTTTTACTTCTTTCAAAAGATACGGATCGAGTTCGTAGTTTTTGGTTTCGTTTTTATACACGTTGAAATATGAGAAGTGTATGGGTGCGCGTTTTACGATGGCATCATATATGGGTTTGATCCAACTTAGTCCATTCGCAGAATGGGGTGTCTCGAATTGCACATAACGTTCTACATTTGGGTCGTTCATATCGCCCGATAACGAGAAACGGGCATTGATCTTTTCTATGGCTTGTCGCAAATCAGCGAACAATGCATTTTCGGCAAATAGTTGCAAGGTGTTGCCTGCATTACGAAGTGCTTCACAATCTTCTTCACTCAATCCTACAGAATCGATGCTGTAGTCCGGGTCGTCGTAATAATAACCTTTGAAGAGTTTGCTGTATTTGATAGGGGCCCTATAACCTAATGATTCATCCTCCCGCATGGCCACAATGTCCTTTTCTATGGATGATAAGGAAATCGAATCGCTTCCTTCACCAAAAAGCTGATCGCTTATTTTCTGACGAATGTACTCTTTGGATGGATATTTGTGCAATGGATTGCGAAGGCAACGATCAATGATCCGGTAACGAATGGTTGCGCTTTTATTGGAAGGCATAGCTGTCTTTTTATAAAGATAACAGTTCGTTCAAGTTTTTTAACAAGGATTCGGAGTTGTTGTTGCCAAGGTGTAAAGTCTTTGAAAGTCAGATTGGTTACGAGCTTTGAAAAAAAACAGGTCTTCCGGTGTAAGAATCAACTCGGCTCCCAAGGGTAAATGATAGGTTAGGTTGATATTGGGTAATTGCTGCTGCAGTTGTTCTTTAGTGACCGGGTTCATGTTTATCAATTGATTCAACAGGTTCCGAAAGGATCTTCCGGATGCTGTAATAAAGTGAATCCGGACGGCAGGGCCCTCGATCAGAAGTTGCAAAAATCGTAACCCCGTCGTTTTTCTTTTGTTGACAAGCATCTCCAGAAGGTCATCTATGATAACGATGAGCGGTTGAAACTCATAGTTGGCGTTAATACTTGATTCGGTTTTCTTTTGTCTCTTTTTTAGTTCTTTGAAAATCGCTTGAATAAATGCCGGCTTACTTCCAATCGTACCCATTTCGGGGTTGTTGCGGATCCAGGAGTAGAAAGGTTTGGGTCTACTGAAATGTTTTTGCAGGGCGTTATACGACTCTAGTGAAAGAGCGGTTGCTAATTGACAGGTAAAATCCGTTATTTGGTTCCAGGAATGCAACAGGTATTCCAGATAGTGATACAATTGATCTTCTTCACTAAACGACAGAAAGAGGTGCGGCATGGTTGTTAAATCAACTTCCTCCGCAATGCCATTGCTGGATTTGCCAATAGGAATTGCGATTCTTTCATGTGCGGGTGTCTTCATGAATTGCAAAAATCGACAGAAACCTTAACAACTGAAAATATCTTTTCAAAGGATGATACAATCACAAAAGGATGCTCAACTGGATGCAGGTAAAAGATGCTCTTCAATGATTTGAATCAGTGCATTTTTGGGAAATGCTCCCGGTTCCAGTGAAGGAAGCCCTTTCATTGGAATGAACAGAAACGAAGGAATGCTCTGTATGCCAAAAACAGATGCCAGTTCCAATTCTGTTTCGGTATCAACTTTATAAATTTCTATTTGGTCTTTGTATAAATCAGACAACTCTTCCAGTATGGGGGCTACCATTTTACAGGGCCCACACCAGTCTGCATAAAAGTCAATGATCGCCGGTTTGGTTCCTTTGTAGTCCCATTCTGTGGCAGTTCTGTAGTCAAAAATATGTGCAATAAAATCTTCTTTAGTGAGACGTGTCGTTGCCATAAGTTGTTTTATAAATGTAAATGTATCTTCCTTCCGGAGTTTGAATTGTGACGAAAATCACTGCATGGTGTTGATTCGATAATTCTATTCGGTAAGATTGATTCCTACCATCAAACCGATCCATGGTTTTTCTTGGTAGATCCATACTTTTCGGTTTTGATCGAGCAGGGTATCAAACCCGAGTCCAAATCCAAATGTAAATTGACTGACTCCGCCAAAAACGGCAATTCCTTTTTGGAAGACCAATCCATCGTACTCCGTTTGTATCTGATTCTGTGTAACCGACGCATTCATTGGTGTTGAACCTAATCCCACCATGAAGCCCAGGTCCAGTGTTTTGTACTGGACATTTTTTTTAATATGCCCGATCCGGTTCACGCTGTTTTGAAATCGAAACGACTCCCATTTTCTACCGAAATAAAGTCCGCCATTCAAATGGGAGCTGAACTGTTGAGGTAAAGAAGGAGTATGAAAACGATATTTGAAAACAACCGTAATCAAGTCCAGATCCCAGCCCTGCTTTGATAAACAAAGTCCTTTTCCAATTGGATCGTTTACTTCTTCGCTCATCGGAACCACAAGAATGTTGGTGGTGTCAAACGTTCCCTTTATGGACGATGCGGGGTACAGTTCCAGATGCGTTTCTTCCACTTGCACATAAACGGTCGATTTAGGATTGTCGGCAGATTTGTAGCGGTAAACACCATCCGTGAGACCATGCGATACCGATTCTTTTAGTGTCCCGCACCCAATATGCAGGATCGCGAGCAATAAATAAAACAGTGCGTTTTTTTTCACATCCGAACTTAGGGAACAACCTACAGGTATGCAATGAACTGAATCAGCCATTTGCATGAGTTTTATGACCAGAGGGGCTTTTTTTTTAATCGGTGTCAGGATTGCAGAACCGGATCTGAAGTATACGTTTTGATGATTTTGTAAAGAGTATCACGTTCAACCGGTGTTCGGTTGACCTGCCGGATGAGCGCCACCAATTCCTCTGTAGTCATGGTAGGATTTTGTTCTTCACTTCCGGCCATGCTGTAGATTTTGGTGGTGTCATCTATGGTTCCATCAATATCGTTGACGCCAAATGACAGACTCATTTGTGCATTCTGCCTTCCCAACATAGGCCAATAAGCTTTTAAATGCGGGAAATTATCGAGGTATAAACGCGCGACCGCATACATTTTCATGTCTTCAATGATTGAAGTTTCAGGAACATGACTCATATCGTTGTCAAAATTCCTGAATTTCAAAGGAATGAAAGTTTGAAAACCTCCGGTACGATCCTGCAGATCACGCAATTGGCGCATATGATCAATTCGGTGATGATACTGTTCTATATGACCATACAACATGGTGGCATTACTGTGAATGCCCAAACGATGTGCTGTTTCGTGGATGTCCAACCATCCTTTTGCATTGACTTTATCTGCACAAA
>CANGQQ010000043.1 GCA_947456025.1 Chitinophagaceae bacterium
CACATTGGCTCCGTTTAACAAACGTGCTGCAGCCTGCTGAACATCTTTGATTGTGAGTTTTTTGACATACTGTTCATAATTCACAAAATAGTCGATGTTGTTTCCGGGATAGATCCGTTCAACCAATGCTTCCAGCCAGTCTTCATTTTCTTTAATGGAAACTTTGTGTTGCTCGATCCATTGTTTTTTTACTTTGTCCAGATTCTTCTGCGAAGGTCCCTTTACAATCAAATCCTTGATTTCCTTGTTGATGGCCTTGATCAAAGTATCGACTTTATCCGGTCCGCAAGGCAATTGCACGACATAGGAAAAACTACCATAGGGTTCCTTTTCAAGACCACCGTAAATTCCACCTCCGTAGATACCGCCAATTTTTTCTCTGAGTTCTTCAATGATCCGGATGTTTAAAACCTCTGCAGCGGCCTGTGATTTCAATTCCAGATCGGACGAATAAGGCACCTCTCCGGAATGATATTGAAGAATCAAACTTTTCTCTTCTTTCCCTTTGGGAACAGTGAGGTTCTTTTTACCTTTTACAATACGCACTTTATTGTCAACGGCCTTAAACTGTTTTGCAGTTGCAGGCAAGGAAGCAATGTACTGCTCAATCAACGGAGTGAGCTCTTCTTCCTTGAAGCTGCCCACAAAAACGAAATGTGTGCTACCGGCATCGCCAAAGCGTTCTTTGTAGATCGCCACAGCTCTGTTCACATCCACCTGATCGAAATACGCCGCTTTCGGGATCATGACCGGCGACAACGGATTGTTGTTGTAAAGGGTTTTATAAAACGTATCTACAAAAGCAATTTGCGGATTGGCACTCAGCATAGCCAATTGCGATTTGTTACGCTGTACAAACGACTTAAATAAAACGGTGTCGATACGCGGACTGGTATAATACAACCAGGTGAGTTGCAACATCGTTTCCAGATCTTTGATACTGGAACTTCCTTTTACACCTTCGCTGGTTGCGTTGATGTAAGGTGCCACCTGAACCGTTTTACCGGCCAGTACTTTTTTAAGATCTACGGGTGAGAAATTTCCGATTCCCATTGTTTGAACAACAGGCGCCGCATATTCAGCATTGTATTTATCCTTTAATCCGTAATGATTTTTACCTCCCGGACGAACAGCGCTCATCAGAATCTGATCGGTTTTAAAATCGGTGGATTTCAACGTCACTTTGATCCCGTTGCTTAAAGTCAGTTCGGTTGTACCCAGCTTTCTGTTCACGACCCGCTGAACGACTTTACCTGCTTTGGGTTTTTGTTCAATCAATGAGTTTGAAACCTGTTTGTCCTCGTAAGGTTTCAACTCGGCTTTTTCCACTGCGGGGAACAAGGCAAGCAGTTCTTCTTCACCGGGACGTTTTTCTTCTGCTTTGGGTTCGGGTCCGGTTACAAATGTGAAACGATTATTCACCCCTTTGATGTAGGTATCTACCAACTTATTTAGTTCCTCAACTGTAATTCCGGGAAGTAAAGCTTTTACTTTTTCAAATTCATAATCAATACCGGGACTTGGTTCTTGTCTCAGGAAATAATCTACATATTCATCCACATAATCAGCACTCTCCGTTTTATCGCGGTTGTTGTAAGAGCGCTCATAGGTGGTGAGGATGATTTTCTTGGTGCGCTCGAGTTCTGTTGCAGTAAAACCAAATCGTTTTACACGTTCAACTTCTTCGAGGATCACCTGCATGGCACGCTTGTAATCGCCGGTACCGGCCGATGCATAAATACTGAATGCATTGTAACCCCTTGCATACGAACCAAACGAAGCGCTGGCAAAATTATAAGGAGGATTTTCTTTTTGAATCAATTCCTGAAAACGCTGGTTCAACATCCGCGTGAACAAACTACGCAAGATGGATACACGATAATCTTCCAAACTCACAGAAGGATCATCTTTGAAAAATGGATAATTGATCGCAACATTGTAAGCAGTCGCTTCCTTATCCGTCACCAACAAAACACTATTGGTTTCGTACGGTTTAACCTCTGCAATTTTACGCTCTCTCGGATTTTCAGGATTTTTAAGCCCTGAAAAATATTTGCGAATCATTTCTTCTGCCTTTTCAACGGTAATATCACCAACCACTACAACGGCCATCAGATCGGGACGATACCAATCGCGGTAAAAACGACGAATGACATCGTATTTAAAATTCTGGATGATGCTGTCCTTTCCAATAGGCAAGCGCTCACCGTACAAAGAACCGGCAAACAATCCGGGCAGATATTTTTTCAACATGCGATCTTCGGCACCTTTGCCCAAACGACTCTCTTCCAGTACAATGGCACGCTCTCCGTCAATATCTTCATCCAGGAAAGTAATATGGTGTGCCCATTGCTCCAGAATCTGGAACCCTTTTTCCAGATTACCCGGCTTGTCAACAGGGATCGGAAGCATGTATACGGTTTCATCAAAAATGGTATAGGCGTTGAGATCGTTTCCAAATCCAACACCAATCTCCTGTAAGAAGGAAATGATATCATTTTTCTTGAACACTTTGGTTCCATTGAACGCCATATGCTCTGTCATATGTGCCAGACCGAGCTGATCATCATCCTCCAAAATAGAACCGGCGTTTACGACCAACCGCAATTCTACTTTCTTTTCGGGTTTTGCATTCGGTCTGATAAAATACGTCAGTCCGTTTTCCAGTTTTCCCATTTTTACTTTTGAATCAAAAGGGAGTTTTTCTTTCAGGTCTACCTGAGCCATTGCAGGTAAAACCCAAAGCATCAGGTACAAGCAAGCAAGTAACGAGTGCCTCCATCTGTTGTGTAGCATACAATCAATTTTTTTGTGCAACAAAGGTATATTTTAGAATGGATGCGCAATAAAAAAGCCGTTCTTTTATAAGAACGGCTTTTATTCGGGAGCAATGCCTTATAATGCCAGACCAACGCCCAGTTGATAGCCCTGCGACTTCCATTTATTTTGATCCGGAAAATCATTGATGGTATTCAGTCCAATTGCATACCGTCCATAAATGCGGAATTTCATGATGTTGATTTGCGCACCCACCAGCATTGACAAGTCGCCTTTTTTGAAAGCATCCTTGCCATTGTTGAGGATATTCTTGTTTTGATCTACCAGAATACCAAACTGGGGCCCTGCTTGTAAGGTCAGTCGTTTGGAGAAATTATAACCCAATAAAACAGGAAAACTGATATAGTCCAGGCGGGGATTGGAAAATTCCTGATTGCGGATGTTTTGGTAGATCGCACTAAAACCGGTTGCCGTATCGGCATTGATTTGATTCCACAACACTTCGCCCTGCAACTTCCATTTCTTACCCAAACCGATTTCGGCAAAGCCGCCGAGATGATACCCCAGCGTGTATTCCTGACTGAATCCAACACCTTCAATTTTCCCGATATTGGCACCCAGCTTAGGCCCGAAATGAAAAGACTGTGCATAAGTCATGCAACCGATTAACAAGAATGCTGTCGTAAATAAAAAATGCTTGTTCATAATGATTGGTTTTGTTGTATGGTATTGAACAGATTGAATGCCAAAGAAACGCATTCTGTGATAAATAAATGTTAAACAGCCCTTTCTTTCTGAAACCTAAAACATACAACCTATCTGAGCACTGTAAAAAACCTTAAACTTTTCCCGGCTGCTAAGCAAATAATAATCGAGATAAACCCTCGGGTTGATGAAAAACTTTCCCAGCATCCAGGTAAGGTTCAAGTCCAATCCCAAAGACTGTAAATTAAACGCCGCCGTATTCAATACATTGCGGGTTTGAAACAAATCGGGAAACTGTCGCTGTACCTGTGCCTGTAGTTGACGAAAAAACAAGGGATTGTTTTGTTGCAAACTTTGTACCCTTGGCGAAAACTTTCCTTCCGAGCTATATTCCAGATCGTATTGATTACGGGCAAAAAACAACAGAAAAGAAGGCTGGAAATCAAATGCATCCTTTGCAGTAAATCCCTTCCATTGAAACCGATGCTGAAAATTCAACACCAAAGAAAAATCGCGAATCTTCACGCGCAACGTATCAAATAAACGAAAATGAACAAGTGTATCGGGACGACTGAGCCGTTTGATGATGGCGAATGTATATTTTTGTGCAGTCTCAGTAAATCGTCCGAAAGAAGAACCCAGTGAAACCGAAGGCTCAATCCATGCTTTTTTATATCGGAAATAGGAATAGAAATCATGTTGATAGGGAGAACTGCCCAGCTCCGGATTCTTGTTACCTATAAATCGTGTATAAGAGACTCCTGCCGTCCAGTGATCGGCTTTCAGATAATCGTAGGAAGGCGTAATCGTATGTTGAAGGATCTGTAGCGCATTACCGCTTAATGTGATGTAGTTGCTGTATGCAAGGCCCAATCCCGATTTATCCATGTAGGATAACTGCGGGATCCATGTACTTCCCGCATTTTGTTGTTGTGCATTGAGTGCAACATTTTTAAGACTGAATTGCTGATTCCCAAAACCAACACCGGCAAGAAAATAACTGGTAGGCTTTTTAAGAGAATCCAGCAAGGCTATAAAATCATCTACGACCTGTTCAATCGAGTCCTGATTGATGACGGTACTGTCTGTTTGCTGCGCAGCTGCCTGTTGAAACGAAACGAACAAGAACAGCCATGTTCCCAAAACGAACAGTCCGGTTTGTTTCATATTCAGAATTTTTTTCGAAAGGAAAGATATGAAATCCTGTCAATGCAATTCTATCAAGGTGATTTCAGGCAAAATACCCACACGACCCGGATAGCCGATAAAGCCGAAGCCCCGGTTGACGTATAACTTTTGATCCTGCTCGTGATACAACCCCGCCCATTGTTTGTACATATACTTGACAGGGCTCCATCGAAAACCGGGCAGTTCAACACCAAATTGCATTCCATGTGTGTGACCCGAAAGAGTGAGCGCAATATCTTTAAAGGACTTTGTAACTTCTGCATTCCAGTGCGAAGGATCATGGCTCATCAATACTTTGAAAGGGATATCCGCGGCGCGCTGATGGGTTGCCGACAGATCTCCAAATGATGGAAAATTCGCTTTGGCACTGATGTTATCCACCCCCAAAATGGCGATGGAGCTGCCGTCTTTTTCGATCAGGGCATGATCATTACTGAGTGTTTTCCATCCCATTTCCCGATGCACCTCTTTTACACGTTCTGCATTTTTCAATTGAAGCAGGGTTCGTTGCTCCGGAGAATCGGCCACCGGAAAACCGTAGTCGTGATTCCCCAGTGTAGCAAAAACACCGTGCCGTGCTTTGAGCGTTGCAAAAACATCTTTGTATTCCTGCATTTCATCCGCCGAATAATTCACGAGGTCCCCGGTAAAAAGTATCACATCTGCATCCAGTTCGTTGATTCGGTCGATTCCTTTTTGAACGGCTGCCTTATCGGTAAAACTGCCGCTGTGAATGTCACTGATATGCACCATCTTAAAACCTTTGAACGGATCGGGTAAGTGATCATACCGAAGCGCCACTTTCCGAAGATGATACCGGTATTTGTTTCCAAAGCCGTACATCAAAGAACCCAGCAGGCCACCGCCCATTGCAAAACCAACCCAACTGATAAACGTAGAACGGGTGATCCCTTCCGTTAACCCATTGTGCGAAGGTTTCAATGAAGGAACCCAAAAGGATGCCACCCATTGAATCATGCGTCGGAGATCGTCTACTGCAAAAAAAGCACTTGCCAGTAATTTAGCCAGAAACAAACCTACAATGGTTGCAAAGGCATACGTACGTACAATACGATGGGAATCATCGGGATTGGAAGATCCCAAAAACACGATAAAAGAGACCGACAAAATGCTGATCGCCCAGTACAGGCCATAGACGAGCCATCTTGTTTTGATATTCCATCCTACTGCAACCGTACGAAGCGCCTGAAAGACATAAAAATCAATCAAGAGTAATACAGCAATAACGACCCAGGAGCCGGCAAATCTTTTCATAAAACGTAAAGTTCTGTGTTTCTTTCCGATGCCGAATGTTAGAAAATGTATAAATGATTCTCATTACGGCAAAGGGGATAACTATGTACCCGAATATTATGCCGAAACCGTAAATTTGCCACATTGTCAATCTTTGCTCAACGGCATCGATTAAACCATTGAATTCATGAAGTTTACGTATTACGGCCATTCCTGTTTTGCAGTTGAAACCAAAGGTGTCCGACTTTTGTTTGACCCCTTTATTTCACCCAATGAGCTGGCAAAGGCGATTGATGTGGAGCAGATAGAGGCAGATTACATTCTGGTCAGTCACGGACACGCCGATCATATAGCGGATTGTGTTCAAATTGCCCGACGAACCGGAGCTACGGTCATTTGCTCCTGGGAAATCCATGAGTGGCTGCAAAAACAAGGTGTAACCAATACCCACCCGATGAATACCGGAGGAAAAAAATCCTTTGATTTCGGCACGGTCAAATGTGTAGTTGCTCAACACTCCTCTTCTTTGCCTGATGGAACTTATGGCGGGAACCCGATGGGCTTTGTGATCATAGGAGAACGACATTTCTATTACAGTGGCGACACCGCGTTGACGATGGACATGCAACTGGTACCCCAACATGCTCAAACCGCTTTTTGTGTGTTACCCATTGGCGACAATTTTACAATGGGCTATGAAGATGCGGCAAGAGCTGCGCACATGATCCAGTGTAACAAAATCATTGGTGTGCATTACAATACGTTCCCGTACATTGCGATTGATACGGAAATAGCGATAAAACATTTTGAAAAAACAGGACTTGAATTGCTGCTGCCCGAAATAGGTGCAACAATCGACGTTTAGAACTCACAGAACATACTCATTCACAATGGCTCGAATCATAGGCATAGCAAATCAAAAAGGGGGCGTAGGAAAGACTACAACAGCAATTAATCTGGCAGCCAGTCTGGCCATCCTCGAATACAAAACCCTATTGGTGGATGCCGATCCCCAGGCTAATTGTACGACGGGACTTGGCTTTGACCTGCACAACATTCAACAGAGTTTGTATGATTGCTTTGTAAACGGAGCACTTGCAAAAGATGTGATCCTCAAAAGTGCCATTCCATTTTTGGATCTGATCCCTTCGCATATTGATCTGGTGGGTGCAGAAATTGAAATGATTCATCACCCCAACCGTGAAAATGTACTCAAACAATTGCTGGAACCGGTACGTAGTGAATACGATTTTATCATCATCGACTGTTCGCCATCACTGGGCCTTATAACTGTAAATGCACTTACTGCTGCAGATTCAGTTCTGGTTCCTGTGCAATCGGAATTCTTTGCACTGGAAGGTCTTGGGAAATTATTGAACACCATCAAAATTGTTCAAAGCCGGCTCAATCCTGAACTTGTCATTGAAGGTATTTTGATGACCATGTACGATGGACGCCTTCGCCTGTGCAATCAGGTCGTAAGTGAAGTACGCCGCCATTTTGAAGGTGTTGTGTTTGATGCTATCATCCACCGCAATACCCGCCTGAGTGAGGCGCCCAGCTTCGGAAAACCGGTCATTTTGTACGATGCCGAAAGCAAAGGAGCCATCAATTATCTCAATCTGGCCAAAGAAATCCTGCAGCGTAATAACATGACACAAATCAATCAGGCCGATAAAATCATTGAATTGTAATGCACTCAACGAAGAGTCTGACCGTTCTTTAAACTATTTGCACAGCATGATTGCAACACCCGAAACCCAACAGTTCCCCGGTTCTCTGCGTATTGTTTTTATGGGCACTCCCGAATTTGCAGTTGCTTCACTCGATGCGTTGGTTAAGGCCGGTGCCTGTGTTGTGGGAGTGGTAACCGCTCCGGATAAACCTGCCGGACGGGGCATGAAAATGAATGAAAGTGCTGTAAAAAAATATGCCGTTGAACACAACCTGCCTCTTTTACAACCTGAAAAATTAAGAGCCCCTTCATTTTTGGAAGAACTCCGTGCACTAAAAGCCGATCTGCAAGTAGTTGTTGCATTCCGGATGCTTCCTGAAATTGTTTGGAACATGCCACCGATGGGCACCATCAATGTACATGGAAGCTTGCTGCCTCAATACAGAGGTGCAGCGCCCATCAATTGGGCGATCATCGACGGCAACCCGTCAACCGGAGTTACCACCTTTAAGCTGAAGCACGAAATCGATACCGGAGATTTATTATTGCAGGAAGAAATGTTGATCGGAGAAAATGAAACGGCAGGAGAACTGCACGACCGGATGAAAGAGACCGGCGCCGCTCTCTTGGTCAGAACCATTACAGCATTGGGATCAAACCAATTACAAGAAACACCGCAACGTTTGACAGATGCGCTCAAACATGCACCTAAAATTTTTACGGAAACTTGTCACATTGATTTTACAAAAAAGGCCGGCGAAATTCACAATTTGATTCGCGGCTTATCCCCTTTCCCGGGCGCCTTCACGCATTTAAACGGAAAGATGCTTAAAATCTACCGAAGTCTGAAAGAGGAAGTTTCACTACCCATCGATTCAACTCCGGGAACTCCGGTAACAGACGGCAAGTCCTTTTTGAAATTCGCATGTTCCAACGGATATGTCTATGCGCTGGAGCTGCAACTGGAAGGAAAGAAAAAAATGACGGTAGAAGATTTCCTGAGAGGCTATCGCTTCTAAGCACCCGAATCTTTAAAGCAGAAATCTATTATTTAGGCCATTCCAATTCCGCATTGAACTGATCGGCTCCATATCCCAGTTGCGATGCAGCGGAACTGCTTAACATAAAATACAAACCACTGCCTGGATTGGTTTCCTCCACTCCGGCCAATACTTTGGCATAAATACTTTTTCCGTTGGAAGGGTTTTTAACCAACACGATGGTTCCCTTTTCCAATTGATCCATTAAAATGTAATACTTGCCATCAGTCCACCCACTTGTACTTTTGAAGGAGGTTCCTTTACCACTTCCTGTAACGGTATTCTTTCCGTTTCGGGATTGTTGGCGAAATTCGGTCTCAAAATATCCGGTACCGCTGTAGGTAACAGGAGCAGGTTCTTCTTTTGGAACAACAGGAGCGGAAACTTCGGTTTTAGGTTCTTCTTTTGCTACCGACGGTTGAACAGGTTCTTTTTGAACCGGAGCCGTTGCGGGCTTTTGTTCTTTGGGTTGCTCCTTAACAACTGCCACCGGTTCTTTCACAGGCTCTTTTTGAACCAGAGCAGGTTCTTTACGAACGGGCATTCCCTGCGCAGCCAATGGCGATAAGGTTTTATCTACCTTTAAAAATCCAACGATCAGTTGTTGTCCGACCGACAACGCATCACTGTTTAAATTATTCCAGGAACGAATGGAGGCCTGATCGGTACCAAAAAGTTTTGTTATGGAAGTAAGTGTTTCTTTTTCCTGAATGGCATAATAAAGCGGCACCACCACTTCATTTTCTTTTCGTGTTCCTGTTTTCCAGAAATTCACTTCAGTCAATGGAATCCGAATCGGCTGTCCGATACTTAATCCACTTGTCAATTCCATTCCGTTATAAGGCGCAAAAACACGCGGACTGATATTGTACATCCGTCCAATGCTGTAGAAGTTTTCTTTGGGACCGATTGTATGCGTGAGAAAAGGTTGATTTTTAGAATCGACCTGAACGCTCAAATTGGTTGTTTGCGCCATAAGGGTATTCCCAAAAAGAACCAGAGTCAATAGGATCAGTATGCGTTTCATGAAATTGATTTTAGATTGCAAAGCAGATAATACCTTTTGCTGCTTTCAACAGCAAAGATGCACAAATACCACAATCATGCCAAAGCAAAAGCATCTTTTACTAACATTGCATTGATTTATGACCAAGAAAAAAGTATACGTCGTTTGGAAAGGAGTCACGCCCGGGATATATACATCCTGGGAGGATTGCAAAAAACAAGTGGAAGGATTTGCCGGTGCGGCTTACAAATCCTTTAGCTCAATGGAAGAGGCTCAACAAGCCTACAACGAGCATCCGGCCCGTCATATTTACAAAAAAGAGAAGCGTGATGCACCTGTTTCCAAAACAGGGGTCGGCAATCCGATACACGACAGTATTTGTGTAGATGCGGCCTGGAACAGCGTTCAAAAAGACATGGAGTATCAGGGTGTTTTTTACAAGACCGGAAACCGGATTTTTCATACCGGTCCTGTTGCTCACGGCACCAACAATATTGGCGAATTTCTGGCAATCGTCCACGCATTAGGCTATTGTAAAAAACATCAGATACCCTCTATGCCCATTTACAGTGACAGTCGCAATGCCATTGGCTGGGTGAAAGCCAAAAAATGCAAAACCAACCTTGAAGAAAATGCTAAAACAGCGCCTGTATTTGAATTGATACGGAGAGCTGAAAAATGGCTGATAGAAAACACATACAAAAACCCGATTCTGAAGTGGGAAACGAGCACATGGGGAGAAAACCCGGCCGACTTTGGAAGAAAATAACAACCTTCGGTAATACAAATGCTTACTGACAAATAAATGAACCGGAAACACGGCCGTTCAACAACACAAAATACAAAGCCCGAGGTATATCTCCAACGTAATACCCGCCTGCAGATGGCCCGTTCCATTTTTTGATGCATAAGCCCGTTGCAGAAGAAACAGAAACCACATCGCCACGCTTGTAAGTATAACCCGCTAATTGGAAACTTCCATTAACCGGATTGGGCGTTACACGAATCGAAGGTTTGCGTTCATAAACAGGAACCGGACTGTTTGTAGAGCGGTTGAACAACCATTGATAGGCTGCACCAAATTCACGACGCCAGTACCATTCGCTATGTGCGCCATCGGCATCTGCCTTGAGGAAAGAATTTGCAGTTGTCAATCCTTTGGAAATCCAGGAGGAAGCAATGGACTGCATGTTAGTAATCATCGTCGCCGATTCATTTTGCCCCCCCAAGTGATACAAACGGAGCTGTGAATAATCGCCGGTGCTGTTTAAGATCATCTGATTCAGTTCATTTTTTGCAAACCAATAAGCCGGACTAAAAGCGCCCACTTTACCAAATACGCCCGGATATTTTGCAGCTCCATAAGAGGCAATGAGTGCTCCCATACTGCTGCCAAACAAACAGGTATTGGAAGCGTTCGTCAAGGTGCGATAGTTGGCATCAATATAGGGTTTTATGGTTTGTGCGATGAAGTCGATGTAGGCCGCCCCTTCGCCACCTCCGTATTGCGGATGAGCCCAGGGACTGTATTCGTTGATGCGCAAGGGACCTCCATTGTCAATACCCACTATAATTGCCCCATAATCGCCGTTGGCGTGAAGTCGGTTCAGTGTTTCATCCACCTCCCACTCACCACTGAAAGATGTTTTTGCATCAAAAAGATTTTGTCCATCCTGCATATAGATAACCGGATAACGCTTTTCGGTCACCCCGTAATCAGGCGGCAGGTACAGCCAAATCTTTCGAGTCCGTTCCAACTGTGGCATGTAGAATGCATTGTTGAGAATGGTGACATTGGAAGCTGCCGTTGAGCCGGCAAGATCTTTCCATCCCAAAACGGAAATCTGCAGCGTTTGCGGACTGCCATTAAACGTAAAACTTCGGTTGCTGATATCTTGTCCGGTTGCAGCAGACTCAACTGTAGCCCAATTTCCACGGGTTATCTTGTATGAAACAGTTCCCGTTGCTTCCGGAATGGTCAATCGATAGACCCCATTGCCTTCTGACACAAACCGATATGCGGGATCGCCGGGATTCCAGTCGTTGACAGACGCAGCAAAATACAGAATTGGGTCTGCAGGAGTTGTTGTTGGAAGAGCAGTCACGCGGATGGTAACCTGGGCAACAACAAAAAAAGGCACTAACAAAACAATGAAACAAGCGCAAACAAAGTTCCAACACCGTTTATTCATATCACAAAGATTGCTGCTTAAAGATACCCATTTCTTTCCTGAACCTGTTGGTTTCCCGGAACCCAAAACAAAACCCGCTTTGAAGTTCAACATGAGAACTGTGATCATTTCGACATCAGGATCCTGTACTCTTTCGGATAGTAGTTGTTGATACGGTTGCCCAAATGCTTCATCCAACCCAAACTCAATCCTTCGTAACGAACGAGCACCCAACCCTTTTGAGATGGCATGACCGGAATTTCATTCTTACGCAAATATTCAAGTGCAGTATCCCGGTCCAATTCAACGAAGGGAATGGAGTCAGAAATCAAATGCGACAAGGCAAGTGCGTGATCGGGTATCAAATCATTTTTAGCCATCATTCCTGTTTCTACTCCTGCATACCGCACTTTTAATACATCCATCAATTGCTGAATGAGGGCTGCCCATCGTACCGGTACCGCGGCAATATTTTGACCTTGCTTCACCAACTCAAACGCATCCAAAGAACGGATCCATTTTGATACGCCTGCTATCTCTGCACGCGATGCAGCAAAGGATTGTTTCGATCTGATTCGGGTTGCAGCCGGTGTGCTTCGTTTCCGAAAAGCAGCAATAAAAAAACCTTCTCCCATTACTTTATGCGGCCAGAACCGATAGCCCCAGCCACCTTTTATCGATTGGACTTCTTCAATTTTCCATGACTCATCCAAACGGATCCGAAGGCTTTCTGCATCCATCGTTGTCAACAGCCAATCCAGAATACCTTCGTTTTCATCAGACGAAAAGGAACAGGTTGAATAGATGAGTACGCCATTTTCCTTTAGGGACTCCCAGGCGTCGGCCAGAATGCGTTGTTGCCGTTGAAAACACAATTGAACATTGGAGAGACTCCATTCCGAAATCGCTTCCGGATCTCTGCGAAACAAGCCACTTCCGCTGCATGGAGCATCCACAACCATGAGGTCAAACAAGCCGGAGCACTGTTGAAAATCACGCGGATCATTGTGTGTAACCACAACATTGGAACCGCCCCATTTGATCACGTTTTCTTTGAGGACATGCACCCTGCTTTGGATGACTTCATTGCTTATGAGTAAACTATCCGCACTTAAGATGGACTGCAACAAGGTGGACTTACCTCCGGGCGCAGCGCACAAATCCAGAGCCAGCAAAGGCGCTTCCAGTGAAACGGTTTGTTTGCATACGGTTTCCAGAAACATGCTACTGGCTTCCTGAACATAATAAGCCCCGGCATGAAACAAGGGATCGAGTGTAAACGATGGCCGGCGACTTAAATAATAGCCATTGGAACACCAGGGAACAGCTTGTTCCTGCAATTCCCGAACAGGATCCACCCCCTTGACCATTCGGGAAGGATTTCGGCGGACAGAAGTCACAGAAAGGCTGCTTGCATGCACTGCTTCAAAAGCAGCCGCATCAAAGCCCGGAAGACCTATTAATGTTTGAATAAATTCCGATGGAACTTGCACATGTAAAGCTAAAAAAGAAAAGAAGAATCTTACAAACTCTTAATTTCTGTAACGAGATCCTGCAATACTTTTTTGGCATCGCCGAAAAGCATGGAGGTCTTGGGTTGAAAAAACAGATCGTTTTCAATTCCTGCGTAGCCGGGCTTCATGCTGCGTTTGTTAACGATCACATGACGGGCGAGTTCAACATCCAAAACCGGCATGCCGTAGATGGGCGATGCAGGATCGGTTTTGGCAGCAGGATTCACCACATCATTTGCTCCTAATATCAAAACCGCATCGGTTGAAGGGAAGGCTTCGTTGGCCTGTTCCATTTCCTGCAGTTTATCGTAACTCACGTCTGCCTCAGCCAATAAAACGTTCATGTGTCCGGGCATACGACCGGCCACCGGATGAATGGCATAATTAACTTCTACACCTTTTTCTTCCAGCAGTTTTTCCAGCTCATGGCATACGTGCTGCGCTTGTGCAACCGCCAATCCATACCCCGGCACAATCATAACTTTAGAAGAATATGCCAGCAAAACTGCGGTATCGCTCAATGAGATTTCTTTGTATTGTCCCTGTTGCTTTCCGTCTGCAGCAACGCCTGGCACCGAAGAAGCACCGAACGAACCAATCAGCACATTCGTAAGGGAGCGGTTCATGGCTCTGCACATTAAAATGGTAAGCAAGGTACCCGCTGCACCCACCAGGATCCCACCGGTTAGCATGGCCTTGTTGTCGTATAAAAAACCGCCGCAAGCTGCTGCAACACCCGTGAAGGAGTTGAGGAGCGAAATCACAACAGGCATATCGGCACCGCCAATGGGCATAACAAAAAAGATTCCGTACAAAAGTGAAAGGATCAAAACAATAAAGAAGTACAGTGCCATTTCCTCAGGCTTTGTAACGAGAATGAAAGCCGTCAAGCTCAAAGCCGTCAGCAGAAAAATCATATTCACGATGTGCTGCCCTTTGAAAGAAAAATCTTTCAAGCGTCCATCCAGCTTGCCCCATGCAATCATGCTCCCTGAAAACGATACCGATCCAATGATGAGTCCGGCCAGGATCACCAACAACGTTGAACTGCTTAATGTTGCATAAAAGGAGGCCTCTCCGTTTGCAGCACCATGCATCAGATGATTGAATTCTACAATCGAAATAAGTGCCGCACAAGCACCTCCCATACCATTAAACAAACTCACCATTTGCGGCATAGCAGTCATCTTCACTTTTTTGGCCGCCAATGTACCGGTTATAGTACCGATGATCAGACCACCAAAGATCCAGGCATAATTCCCTAGTTTCACACCTTCTTCCTCATAAAGAAAGATCGTGGCAACAATAGCGATTCCCATTCCCAGGGCTGCGATCAGATTCCCTTTTCGCGCTGTTGCGGGATTACTCAGCATCTTCAAGCCCAGAATGAAGGTTACGGATGCAAACAAATAACTTATGACAAGTAAACTGATTTCCATATTGAATTATTTCAAGGTATCCTGTCAGGACAACTTATTGAAGTAATGATGATTTATTTTTTCTTTTTGAACATCTCGAGCATGCGATCGGTCACAACAAAACCACCCACCACATTGAGCGTTCCCAGGATCACCGCCAAAAAACCAAGTATCAATGCCGTGTAATTATCCGGTTCTGCTTTCCCCATTACAATGATGGCTCCAATGATCACCACACCGTGAATGGCATTAGCGCCACTCATCAGGGGCGTATGCAGTACACTGGGCACCCGACCAATCACTTCAATGCCCACAAAAACCATCAGAACAACAATGTAGATCATTTGCTGGTATTCGCTGATCCAATTCAAGATTGCTTCCATATCTCTGTTTTAAAATGATATCGTTATTGTAATATAGCCAAAACACGTTCGTGCACAACAGCCCCACCGTGCGTAATACAGGAACCTTTGACCAGATCGTCTTCAAAATTCAAATTCAAATCGGCTTCTTTTCCGGTAATGAGTTGTAGAAAATTCAAAACGTTTTTACCATACAATTTGCTCGCATCAGACGGCATGGTTGCCGCAAGATTACTGTTGCCGATGATGCTCACCCCTTTGTGTTCGATTGTTGCATTATTTTGCGTGAAAGGTGTATTACCGCCTGTAGCCGCAGCCAAATCAACAATAATACTTCCTTTGCGCATCGAATCCATCATGGCCTCATCAATCAGAATCGGGGCTTTTTTACCGGGTATTTGTGCCGTTGTAATGATGATATCAGATTTTGCCACACTTTCGGCAATTCGATTGCGTTGCTTTAGCTTGTATTCTTCTGTTTGCTCAACGGCATAACCTCCCGCCTTGCTGGCATCGGCAGCGCCTTCCACTTCTACGAATTTGGCACCCAAACTCATCACCTCTTCTTTTACAGCCGGACGGGTATCAAAAACTTCTACAACAGCGCCCAATCTTTTTGCGGTTGCTATGGCCTGTAAGCCGGCAACACCCGCACCTAAAATGAGCACTTTAGCAGGAGCGATACTTCCGGCTGCAGTCATAAACATGGGAAAATAACGGCTATATCCGGAGGCGGCAAGCAAAACAGCTTTATAACCCGCAATATTGGCTTGTGAACTGAGTACATCCATGCTTTGTGCACGGGTGGTACGGGGCAGCATATCCAGTGAAAAAACAGTCGTGGAATCGGCAGTCCATGTTTTAACCTGCCCGATCTGTTGCAAAGGCTGATAAACACCAATCAGCACCTTGTTTCCGATGGTTTCGGCTGGCGTTTGGATACTCAATAGAAGATCAGCCGCACCAAGCACTTCTGCTCTGCTTACAACGGAGGCTCCGGCCTTTTCATAATCCAAATCGGAAGCGAAAGCGTTGACGCCACTTCCCTGCTCGACCAGTACGTTGATTTTTTTCTTTAACAAGGCGCTCACCGCCTCGGGCAAAAGCGACACCCGGTTTTCAAATGCGGGCTCTTTTAATACTCCGACAACCATAGATTCATTGTCCTTTAAGCAGACGTGCGAAAGTAAGTCAAATTAAGCAGTCTATCAGAATCGAACGGTAAAATGTTCCTTTTGTTTTTGCTCGGAACGGAAGAAGACAACTCCGATGAAAAACAGATCAATCGTTAGTCTTACGGCTTCATGTGCTTTGATTTGCTCCCATGCGGCTTCCATTTCGGCACTCCAGTGGATGTCATCAAAAATAAACACCGATTGTGGGGTCGCTTTCTTCAATAACTGTTCAAAATAGTCCAACGTAGGTTCTTTACGATGATTCCCGTCAATGTACACCCAGTCCAACCGTTCGAGCTGCTGTAATACGGGATACAGCGTACTGTCAAAATTGCCTTCAACCACTTGAATTTGTGACAATGAAAATTGATCAAATGTTTGTTTTGCTTTTTGTGCAATAGCCGGAGAACCTTCAAGGGTCGTAATTGACAGACCGGGATGGGCCAATGCGAGATAGGCGGTTGTAAGCCCCAACGATGTACCCAG
>CANGQQ010000044.1 GCA_947456025.1 Chitinophagaceae bacterium
ATGCCAATGCAGCTATTTCAAGACAGGATCCCAATTTCATGCTCATGGGTATGCAGGACAATGAAGGTTTGATTTATATGGGTCAACCCGGTTGTAAGCGCGTGCCCAATTTGGGTGATGGTTTCCATGCTGCGATCAAACCAACCAATGATAATATTTGCTATATCGAATCGTATGATCTTACTGTTCGGAAGTCAACCAATCGTGCTACCAGTTTTGCCGCGTTAACCGGTCCTTTTACACCTACATGCTTTAATTCGCCTTTTGTCATTCCTTTGAGTGCCCCCGCAACGATCTATGCCGGTACTGCTCTGTTTAAAAGGTCAACAAATGAAGGATCAACCTTTACCAACATGAATGGTGGCGTATCGGTAAGCGGAACCCCCATTTTGTACATTGCACCGGCACCAACGAATGCCAACATTGTATACATTTCAACAACGCCCAATACTACCGGAACCATACGCAGCAAATTGTACAAAACCATCAATGGTGGAACCAGTTTCACGGAAATTACAGGTACGTTACCTAATCGTTATTATTCCGATATTGCTGTGGATCCTGTTGATCCCAACCGACTGGTTGTAACGCTTTCAGGTTTTGGATCATCTCACGTGTTTCTCAGCAACAACGGAGGTACGAACTGGTGCGATCTTGGCGCAGGCTTAGTGGATTTGCCAACAAATACGGTAGCCTTTGACCCGCTCGACCGTGGTCGCATTTATATTGGAAATGATCAGGGAGTTTATTACGCTTCCGGTCTTCCGTTATCGGGCTCTTTACCGGCGTCCCTTTCACTTATCTGGTCATCATATAATGAAGGCTTGGGTGATGGAGTAATGGTCAGTGATATCGTTGTTACAACAACAAATAAATTGCGTCTTGCTACTTATGGAAGAGGATTATGGGAGCGCGATCTGGCACCGGTTGAAGCGCCTGCTGTTCGCTATCAGAATATGATTACACAAAACAATCGTATTGCTGTATATCCCAACCCTACAACAGGTATCTTCAATTTGAAACTGCCCGGAATCATTCAAAGCGGTGCCATGCAGGTTAAATTATACGACGTAAGTGGCCGTATTGTGATGGCAAATAGAATTGAAGTATGGGAATCCTTACAGGCTGTTCCAATGAATATTCAAAAATTGGGAAGGGGAGTCTATACACTCGTTTGTGAAAACGGGTCAGAGATTTATGATGTAAAAATTGTTAAACAATAAGACTGACGGTATAAATTGAAAATGCGGTTGAACATTGTTCAACCGCATTTTTTTTAATTCGGAGTTATCTATTATTCCGGTAGCAGCAAATCCTCGTTCCCGTCATCCAGTTTAAGGTTAACATCGGCACCGGCAATTCCCTCGACCGAACCATGTATATGAGCGGCATTCAGTAAAACCTTTTCGAGTTGTTTTTCGCGTTGCTTCCATAGTTTTTCCATTGCGTCACGCTCTTTTTGAATGGATAATTTCATACTGAGAAATCCTTCACGTATGGCTTTCCATTGTTCGGCAAATTCATTTCCGGTGAGGTAATTGTAAAGCATGTGCATTTTATCGCCTTTGTTCTCCTGACTTTTAGAAGCATTATATACTTTGATCAATCCTTCACGCATAAGGGGAACAACTGCTTTCACTTCTGAGAAGGAACAAATCCAGACGCCATTGTATTCGCCAAATTGTTTGAGGTCTTTTGGAAAGGCCTGTGTAACCAGAATGGCGGCATCGGCACCTACCTGACGAAGATCTGCTTTTAATTTTTCAACCCAATCTTGCGAAAAGTCTTTAGTGCGTTTACTTTCAAAGATGATCTTGCCGCACTCTTGTCCAAACTGATTGCGTACGGTCAGCACACAATCGGCACCTCTTGCTCCTTTCCCTACAGGAGTTACGTGATCGAACGGGAAGGTATTTTTGAGCACTTCTTCCAGCAGGAGTTCCTGAACTTCTCCTTGTGTTTGCATGGAACCTTGTTCAGCTCTTCGTTTCATTTCTTCAATCAGCCGTTTTTGCGCATCCATTTTTTCTTCCATCTCTTTCATGCGCAATTGAAATTCGGTTTCTTTAGCTGCGATTCGTTGTTCTTCCAGTTTGCGGATTTCCTCTGCTAATAGTTCACGTTCTTGTTGCAGTTTCCGTTGTACTGAAAGTTCGAGTTCTTCTTCTTTTGTTTTCAGTTCCTGTTCTTTCTTCAAAAACAAAACTTGTTGGGCCCTTGCTTCTTTCAGACGCTCTTGGTTTTCTTTATTCGTTTGCTCAAGTAGCTGAAATTTGTTTTCATAATCCAAAGCAATTTTTTGGCGCATCGATGCTTCCAGGTTTTCCTGTAATCGTTTTTTTTCTTCCTCCAGTTTAATCTGAAACTCTTCGTTTTTTTTCTTTTGCCAATCAGTTACTTTGTTTTTGAGTTCTGTTTCTAACTGAATTCTGATGGCGTCAGTGGGCTCAAATTCGTGTCCGCATTTGGGACATTTGATATCGGTAGACATTGATTCGTTTTTACAAGGATACGAAAGTTGAAGCGAATTTTGAGAGTACCCAATTCTGAATTTCATTTCCAATAACAGGTGAACCATTTCCATTTGTTCATTGTTAAACTTAAATGAACAAGGGCTTAAAACCAATCGTTTTCGTAGGCTTGATATTTTTGTTAACCAGTGTCGCTTTTCGGTCAAGCGCTCAGCATCAATGGGTACTAAAAACTGATGAAGCAGGCATTCAGCTTTATACCCGAACAGTTTCTTCTTCGCCGTATAAGGCTCTGAAAACAGTTTGTACTTTGCAAACTACTTTGACTTCGGTTGCTGCTGTTCTGCTGGATGTTATGCGGACTCCCGAATGGGTTTATGGTACTTCATCCTGCAGCATCCTGAAACAGGAGTCGCCATCTGTTGTTTACTACTATGCCGAAATGGGTATGCCTTGGCCGGTTGCTAATCGGGATTTTATTGTTAAGATTTCCATGACGCAGGATCCGGTGACGAAGGTGATCACTGTACTTGCAGAGAATCAACCGGATTTTATTCCCGAAAAGAAAAAACTGGTTCGGATTCAAAATTCATCAGGGAAATGGCAGATTGCTCCTTTGTCTGACGGACGGGTTCGAATAGAATACCAGCTTTTTGTAGACCCTGGTGGAAGTGTTCCTGCCACTCTTGTCAATTTGTTTTCGGGAAAAGGTCCATTTGAATCATTCCGAAATCTGAAGCGCCAGGTTGCCTTGAAGGAATATAGAAATGCAAACATTCCCTTTATTCTTAATTGAACTGAATGAAAGCCATGCTTTGTATGAACGATGCAAACCCTGAACTGCTGCTGACAATTTTATTCTTACGGTTCAAGCATTACGATGAAATGTGTGTTTGTTTCTAACCACATGGTTTATCAGGTCCCGCAAAAGGTTTGGTATTGCAGCTCAAATTCCACGTTTGGAGGAAATAGAAATGAACGATAGGAATCCTGATATTGGTAGGGCGTTTTTAAACAAGTGAGTAGTTGATCAAACAAACTAAAATTCCCTTGCGTTGCCAGATCTAATGCTTGTTCCACGAGATGATTTCGGGGAATAAAAACCGGATTGTACTGTTTCATGATGATTCTTGCAGTTGCTAATCCCTCTTCATTTTGGGTCACACGCTGTTTCCATTTTTCAAACCAGTTTTTCAAAGAAGGTGTATTTAAAGGATGAACATCCCATTCAATGTCTTCGTATAAAGCTGCAAAGGTGTTGGTATAATCGGCATTTTCAAGCTGCATGCATTGAAGCAGTTCATCTACCAGTTGCAGATCATTGGGTTGTTCTTGTGCGATACCAATTTTTCCCAGCATCATGCGTCTGTATTCCTTATCCCACAAAGCATCAAAGGCATCAATTGTTCTTTGTGCTATTTGAACAGCGGTGTCTTTGTCTTCATGAATGATGGGTAAAAGAGCTTCGGCCAAACGGGTCAGATTCCATTTGATGATTCGAGGTTGATTGCCGAACGCATACCGTCCGTTTGAATCGATGGAGCTGAATACTGTGTTGGGATGATAACGGTTCATAAACGCGCAGGGTCCGTAATCAAACGTTTCACCGGAAATTGAAGTGTTATCAGTATTCATCACTCCATGAATAAACCCAACACGCATCCAATGCACAACAAGTTGTATTTGGAGTTGCATCACTTCTTCCAATAAACGAAGGCCGGCTTGATCGGAAGAAATATGCATGGGAAAATGCCTGTTGAGTGTATACTCAGAAAGCATCAACAGGTCTTCTTTGGTGCCGAAATAACTGGCAAATTCAAACGTGCCAACGCGAAGATGACTTTTCATGACTCTTGTGAGTACAGCACCTTCCTGTACTTGTTCCCTGTAAACAGACTCTCCGGTCTTTACCACGGCCAAGCTGCGGGAAGTGGGTATCTGTAAATGATGCATGGCTTCGCTGATCAAATATTCCCGGAGCATCGCTTTAAGCGTTGCTCTGCCGTCGCCTCGTCTCGAATAGGGTGTTTGTCCGCTTCCTTTTAGCTGAATATCGTAGCGTTGTTGCTTTTGGGTAAGGTGTTCCCCAAGGAGAATGGCTCTCCCGTCACCCAACATATTAAAATGTCCAAACTGATGTCCTGCATAAGCTTGCGCGATGGTAGTGGTTGATTCAGGTATCCTGTTTCCGGCTAGAATGTGAATCAACGGATCAGCTTGGGAGGGCGTTAGGTTCAGCGCTTCCATCAGGTCCGTATTCAGTTTAAAGCATTGTGGATCATAAACAGGTGTAGGCGTTACCCTGCTGTAGAACAGATCCGGTAGTTTTAGATACGAAAGATCAAATTGAAAATCATTAGTAAACTGTTGATACGACATACACCTTTTACGTCTTTAAGAATGTAAATTAGGATCTTTTTTCAGGAATTGATACGTAAAAAAGACAGAGCCTTCGTTCTGATTGAATTCAATATTTGTAACAACCTGCTTGTAAACTATTTGTTCAGTCAACCAGATAAATGCTGTTTCAATTTTCATAACATCCGAGTCTTTGAAATTGTTGGAGTGCTTTTGACTTAGAAATCCCTGAACAAACTCGATGCTAAACTCAATTTGTTTTATTTTACAGGTAATACAATTGTCTCACATAGGATTCTCCGCCGTCGGTGGAGAAGTCCGAATAGTAGCGTTCGTTCATCTGAAATGGTTTAAAGACATAGCGAAGATGAACGTATCAATTTGCAAAATCAAATGAAAATATGAAAATACTGGTGGCTGTTTTATGTTGTGCATACAAAGAGTATTCTCTGGAATCCTGCATAAAAGCCATTCGAGATGCTGGTTTTAAAGAAATTTTATTGAATTACGAAGGCATGTTGAACAAGCCATTCGATGCAGATCATTTTCAAATGTGGTCTTGCAGTGGAGCAGGCTTTGTAGATCGAAAATTTGATCAGGACCAAAATGCACGTTTACCCAGAATTGTTAACGCCAGGAATATGTGTTTAGATTTTGCTCAAACCGGTGAGTATGACTGGATCCTGTTTGTGGATTCGGATGTAATGATTCCAAAGGATACAAAAGAAAAACTTTTTACGTCGGAATGTACATATAAGCTGAGATCCGGAATGGTTCCCGGAAGAGGTGTTCATTCACATGCAACCTACATGTTCTTTCCCGATAGGCTGAAAGGTGTTTGGAGACGAGCCGCTTGTTTTACATGCGGTTTTATGGCTATTCATAGAGATGTGTTCTGGCGTTTACGGTTCAGATGGGGAAAGGGACTTCGTTCAAATGAAATTGGTTCCGAAGATCCATTATTTGGAGAAGATGCTCGTTTGATATTGAATGAAAAGTGGTGGGGTAGAATCGACTTGTTGGCAACGCATTTAGGTGATTTGCGTGAAGGAGAAACCAGTCAGTTTTGAGTTTTTCTACTACATAAAGGAATACCCTTTTGTTCTGCAAGGAATTTGGACAAGGGTAAGAAATAAAATGAGGGGCCTTTTTGCATACCTCTAAAAAAAAATCCCGCACTTTGTGCAGGATTTTTTGCTCGTGCCCGGGACTGGATTCGAACCAGCACGCCCTTGCGAGCACCACCACCTCAAAGTGGCTTGTCTACCAATTTCAACACCCGGGCGGTACATTGTACCCGAAATCGGGTCGCAAATATAGTTCATAAGTTTTATACTCCAAGCGATCAAAACGGTGAAAGCACCCGTTTTTGATGCTAAGAAACTTTATTGAGTTTGATCCTGAATGTGGTTCCCTTTCCGGGCTCTGAATGTTTGACGTACAATTCTCCTTTATGGTATTGTTCAATGATGCGTTTGCTTAAGGATAAACCCAGTCCCCAGCCTCTTTTTTTGGTGCTGAAACCGGGTTTAAAAACACGCTCCCAGTTAGAACGGGGAATCCCTTTCCCGGTATCCGTTACATCAATCAGAATGTGAGTGGAATCTTCCGTTAGCTCAACGGTAATTTTCCCTTTGCCTTTCATGGAGTCGAGTGCGTTCTTTAACAAGTTCTCAATGACCCAATCAAATAATTGAGGCGAAAAGGCCGTCATAATCGGAAGCTCTTGATGGCGTTGTATTTCAAACACAACACTGCCGGCAGCTCTGCGTTTCATGTATTCTACCATTTTTTCCACATGTAGGGTCAAATTGTTTTCACTTAGTTGTGGTGTGCTGCCGATCTTACCAAAACGATCGCTCACCAAACTCAAACGCTCCACGTCTTTTTCAATTTCCGCTACAATTTTTTCATCTGTTTGCATTTCACGCAACATTTCCACCCAACCTCTGAGTGAACTTACAGGTGTGCCCAGCTGGTGTGCCGTTTCCTTGGCCATGCCCACCCAAACCTGATTTTGCGTGGACCGGTTGCGCAATTGAATGGATACAATCGCAAGTATGATGAAGAGGGCAACCACAATCAATTGTACCAAGGGGTAATAGCGTACTTCCTGCAACAATAAGGATTCGCCGTAGTAATATTTGTTGATCATGGAAGGGTCTTTACTCAATTGCAATACGATCGGCGGATTGCTTTTTTTAAACTCTTTTAATTTCCGGGCCAGATAATAAGGATTGTTTAATACTTTATTACTGTCGATATTGATAAAACTGATGACGCTGTCCTTTTCATCGGTTTCAATGATGGGAATATTTTTTTGTTCATTGCGAATAAGTGAAGGCAGCTGAATATCGGTGTCGGGAGCTGCATTGATCAGAAACTTGCTGGCTTCCACCCAGGCTTCCACTTTCATACGTTCATCGGCAGCAATTTTATCGGAGAGATAATTGGAATAAACAATTGTTCCGGTAACAATTCCTATGGCGATTACGGCAAAGAGAGTTCGCCAGTTTAAATATTGTTGAAGCATCATCGAATTTAGAGAACTGTTTGCATCTGTTCTGCTATTTTTGAAAAATATTTATGGCATCTTCATCGCATCCCAAAGTCGCTATTGTGATCCTCAATTGGAACGGCAGTTCGTATCTCCGGCAGTTTCTTCCATCGGTTCTGGCAACGACCTATCCCAATCTGGAAATCATAGTGGCGGACAATGCATCTACCGATGATTCAGTTGCTTTTTTGCAACAAACTCATCCTTCTGTTCGGGTGTTTACCGGAACTGAGAATCTTGGATTTGCAAAGGGGTACAATTTTTTTCTTCAACAGGTTGAGGCCGATTATTTTATTTTACTCAATTCCGATGTGGAAGTTACTCCCGGTTGGGTTGAGCCGGTCATTGCGTTGATGGAAGGTAATCCTGCTATTGCTGCTTGTCAGCCAAAAATTCATTCATTCAACAAACGGGATGAGTTTGAATATGCAGGTGCATCTGGCGGATGGATCGATGCGCTGGGTTACCCGTTTTCAAGGGGCCGATTGTTTGATACGTTAGAAAAAGATGAGGGACAATACAACGATGCGGTTCCGGTTTTTTGGGCCAGCGGAGCAGCATTGTTCATCCGTTCAATACGATTTCATGAGGCAGGAGGTTTTGATCCTTATTTTTTTGCACACCAGGAGGAGATCGATCTTTGCTGGCGCCTCCAGCGAATGGGGCATCAGATCTATGTTTGTCCGAAGTCGATTGTGTACCATGTAGGGGGTGGAACGCTTCCGGCCGGGAGCGAGCGAAAGGTGTACCTCAATTTTAGAAACAACCTGATCATGATGACCAAAAATTCCGTAACGAGGGAGCTATTTTGGAAAATTCCACTCCGGTTCATGTTGGATGGCTTGTCGGCCTGGAAGCAATTGCTCCACGGTCAACCTTTCTACTGGAAAGCGGTATTCATGGCCCATATTTCATATTTTATCTGGTTGTTCCGCATCGGGAGAAAAGCAGTCGTGCCTTATCAACCTTTGCAGGGTTATTATCGAGGAAGCATTGTGGTTCAATATTTCCTGAAAAGGAGAATGATTTTTTCAGAAATTGTACGTACAAAATAAACGTTACAATCAGAACAACCCTTACATTTGCAGCAGAAAAAAAGCGTTATGTCAAATCAGGCACAGGATATTAAACAAAAAGATTTTACCAGCAGTTGGGTGGTTTCATCCCGTTTTCTTTTTTATGTGAAGTTGTTCAGTATCTCCGCTTTTCTATTGGGCGGCTGTTACAAACTTTACAGTTATCGTTACAAAGGTAAACCACAGGTTGAAGTTCCTTCCAGTACCTTGTATGATCCCAAATACAAATAATTGAATGCATAATAAGGAAGCCGCCTCAAAAGGGCGGTTTTTTGTTGTATGCCGTTTGTTGAATCAAAAAAAGTTATAGCTATTTTTTTGTCAATTAGGATACCTTCTTTACATTTGCACCCCGTCTGTTAAGATCTTCTTTTTAGGAAACAGCAGACAAACAGTTCTTTTTAAGATCACAAAAGCGGAAGTAGCTCATTTGGTAGAGCACGACCTTGCCAAGGTCGGGGTGGCCGGTTCGAGCCCGGTCTTCCGCTCACTGTCCCGCTTACGGCGGGATTTTTTTTCATCTCTTTGGAGCCCCGGTGGTGGAATTGGTAGACACGCAGGACTTAAAATCCTGTGACCCGCAACGGTCGTAACGGTTCAACTCCGTTCCGGGGCACAAAAAAAACCTCCTTTGATCAGGAGGTTTTTTTTATTCACTACATCGGAGTCTATTTGAATGCTTCGGTCTTATTCATACCGGTACCGTATCGTTCCCATTAATTGTCGTTGTTTGTTGTACAGGACTTCTTTCTGCTTTAATCCATTTTCATTATATACATAAGCCCAGGTAACATAGTTACTACTGCCGGGTTGTACGCCAATCATACGGGAGATTCTTCCTTTGGTATCATATTCAAAAACATAATCGGGCAGTAATCGGCGTGCTTTTTTACTGTAACGTACGATGTCTGTGAGTTGACGGCTGTCGTTGTAATAATAGTAGTAGCGTTCCAATACGATTCCTTTCTTTTTCCAGGTTTCCTCTGCCACACGTCCCTGTTCATCGGGCGTTAATAAAACTTCCGTTGTATCAACATTGTTTTTAATCCGGAGCATTCGGATGGGGAGGCCATCGCTTCCGTAGACCCATTCATGACGATCGGATTCCTGTGTAGAATCGTTGGAGGCTCTTGAAACGGATTCCAGTGTTGTCAGTTTGCCGTTTGCATACCCATACAAAACTACGCTTACAGTTGTACCGGAACTGTCCGAAGTACGTTGTAATGTTCCATCAGATGAAAACTGGCTGGTTAAAACTGAAGACATCGTTCCTGCCGACTGCGTGTGCGTCATTAGTGTGGAATAGGAGGTGTTGACAACCTGATAGCAAAGAAAACGATCTGTTTCCCGGTCGTCGGATTCGAACGATTGAAGCACCACTTTTTTAATTTTTTGTTCTTTAAGCAACCGAAACTGTTGTTCTACAGTACCCGTGCTCAGCAAATCTTTGTAATAATATTGTGCATGCGCTGCAAAGGGCAGTAACAATAGGCACCAAATGCGTATGTGTTTCATGTATTTTGAATCATTGTTTTTGAATGTTCACAATGCGTCGTCCCAGAGCCTTCCTTGATGGAAATCAGAAACAGATCCGGGACTCTTCATTGTAACAAAAATAAAGTGGCTCAAAGATATTCTGCCGGCGTCAAAGGTTTGCTGCTTTCTGTTTATTTTTAGTGAAAATCTCGAATTCATGGATGTTTCACAACTCACGACTTCTTTTCTAAAACTGGTTACCATCATGGATGAATTAAGGGAGCAATGCCCGTGGGACAGGAAACAAACCATCGAGACGCTGCGACCCCTGACGATCGAAGAAACCTACGAGTTGGCTGATGCCATTACCGACTCCAATTGGCTGCATATCAGGGAAGAATTGGGCGATTTGTTCCTGCATCTTCTTTTCTACGCACGTATTGCAAAAGAACAGAATCAGTTTACACTCACCGAAGTGCTGGAGGGCATCAGTAATAAGCTGATTCACCGGCATCCGCACATTTACGCCGATGTAAAGGTTCAGGATGAAGAAGAGGTCAAGCGTAACTGGGAAAAACTCAAAATGAAAGAAGGAAAGAAATCGGTATTGTCCGGCGTACCACGGAGTCTGCCTTCTATGATCAAGGCGATTCGCATACAGGAAAAAGTAAAACAAGTGGGGTTTGAATGGGATCATAAAGAACAGGTGCTGGAGAAAATACAGGAAGAAATGCAGGAATTACAGGAAGCGGTTGCAAGTAATGATGCCACTAAAATGGAAGAGGAATTAGGCGATGTGTTGTTCTCGGTGATCAACTATGCCCGTTTTTTGCAAGTGGATGCCGATCTGGCCCTGGAACGGACCAATCACAAATTCATGCGCAGGTTTACTTTATTGGAAGAAGAGGCTTTGCGTGACGGAAAGCAACTCAGTGAAATGACGCTGGAAGAAATGGATGCTATTTGGAATGCCATTAAAAAACGCAACCGCGAATCGGAACAAACAGGTTGAAAAAGGATAACACCATACGTAGTTTTTTTCACCGCAATGCTTATCTGCTGATTGCAGGTGCGTGGTTCCTTACTTTTTCGTACCTGGTACAATATTACTGGTCACATACCTCATCTCCCGAACAGGTACGAAATACGTTGACCGAAAAAATCAGAGAGCGACAGGAAGATTTTTTACAAATCACAAAGGATCAGCAACTGATCGCAAGCATGTATGAAGGCCGTCTAAGTGCATCTTCCTTTCAAAAACTGCATTCGAAAGATTATTTTATTTTTTTGGGAACCTCAACTTCTGATGGGTTTGTGTTGAACTATTGGAACACGCAAACGATACTTCCCCCGGAATCTTTATGGACGCAACCCGAAGGTGAGTGGTTTGAAAAGTTGATCAACGGGTACTACGTAGGGACTAAAAGAGCATTGCAGCTGCCTGGCGGTAAACGTGTTGAAGTGATGGCGCTTATTCCTGTAAAGTGGGATTATTTTATAACAACCAGTGATCTTTACAACGGTTTTGCCTATCTGCCTTCTATCGAACAGTATTATCAGGTTAGTAATAGTACCGTGAGCAGTTATCCGGTAGCGGGACTGGGTGGACAAACACTTTTTTGGCTCATCGAAAAAGCAGGGTATCCGCAACCTTTGAGTTTGGTCGCGGTCTTACTTCGTTTGTTAGCATTGGCCTCTCTGCTTGTGTTCATACAGCAACTTGCAGTATCGATTGTTCAGGTGTATTCATTTCGAACCGGAATGATTTGTTTGATCCTGATACTGCTTTGTTTAAGAGTGTTATCCTACAATGTACCTCTACCCTTGAATTTACGGCAGTTTGAGTTGTTCAGTCCGGCAGTTTACGGTTCCGGAGCAGTATTAAAATCGTTGGGTGATTTAATGATTAATACGCTTTTGCTTTTATGGTTTTTATTGTTCATACGAACCTATGGCCCCGATCGATTGTTTTCATTCCCCAAAGGGAATCGCTATGTGCTGGCGCTCATCCCTGCCGTTTTACTCTGGATCGTAACATTGCTGTTTGGATCGATTGCACGTAGTCTGATAGCCGATTCACAGATTTCCTTTCATGTTACACGTTTTTTCAGTTTAAACGTGTTTAGTTTTTTGGGATTTTTCCTGTTTGGCTTTTTGGCGCTCAACTATTATTTGATTGCTGAACGATTGTTCAAAGGGCTTGGATACGCAACCGGACATCAGATCACGTATCAATGTCTTTACCTTGTTGTCATTGGGCTTAGTTACCTCACGTTTACACTGGGAGACACACAAGTTGCATTTCATCTCGCTCTACTCGGTTGGCTTCTTTTGGTTGCTTTACTGATGCAATGGGATAAGCGCATTCTGGCCTTTTTACCTTCGGGGGGCAAACGCTTGTTTTGGGTGGTGTTTTTTTCTTTGTCGCTAACCTTTTTGTTGTTTTATGAGAACAGCAGCAAGGAATGGAACGACCGGGCACGGATGGCTGAAAAACTTTCCCTTCAGTCGGACCCGGCAGCAGAAAAACTGCTCAGTATAGCACTCAGTAATTTTCGAAGCGATTTTTTACGTTCGCAATTCAATCGTTTTAATACTGCCGGCAGTAACCGTTTTTTGAAAGACAGTTTGCTGGGTGAACATTTCAGCGGCTATCTCCGGAAATTTGATACACGCATTTTTGTTTTTTCGCAGGATGAGCAGCCTTTGTTCAATGAGGATTCTACTTCGTTCAATACACTCAATACGATATACGATTTACAGAGTAAAGCCACAACGTCCAGTGAATGGCGTTTCTATGAAGAGTCTTTTGACAAATTCTATTATATCGCCCGGAAGGAAGTACTCGATACCAATACCTTTCGTCCGAATGGGCATCTTTTTGTGATTTCGCGTCCACGAACTTATACGAGCGGAAAGTTCAATCCTGAATTGTTTTCAAGAACGTTCAACCTGCAGTCCGAGAACACCCCCGATTATTCGTTTGCGATTTATAAGAACGGAGCATTGATCAATAGTTTCAACGACTATCCCTTTGCGATTCATTTGCCAAAAGATGAGATCATTCAACGCGGGTTTCAAAAGAAAATCAAATTGGGATACTCCGAAATGTGGTATCAAACATCTCGTGACCGTGCTGTAATTGTAGTACGTAAAGAGAATCCATTGATGGAGATCATTACCTTATTCGCTTATTTGTTTTGTACGTTCCTTTTATCATGGGCTATTTACCGTACGCTTCGATTTGTATATCATTTCGGACGCCGGCCTCACCACTGGAAACAGGAATTGCAAATGCGGTTTCGTACCCAAGTACACACAACCATTATTACCGTTACTATTTTTGCATTCATTGTAATCGGTATTTCAACGATTTTCTTTTTTATCAATCGTCATGATTTCAACAACCGTGAGCGGTTAGCGCGTACCATACAAATCATGCAAACCGAAGTAGAAGAGATCCTGCAACAACAAGCGGTGTTCGACGATGTGCTGAAGGTTTATGATGAGGTTTCTTCGGCCGAGTTACAACAGAAGGTAAGTCGTATCGCCGAAATTCACGGGGTAGATGTCAATGTATATGATCCATCGGGAACCTTAAGAGTTTCGTCACAACCTTATTATTACAACAAGGGGTTGCTGAGCCGTAAAATGGAGCCCGATGCTTTTTACAAGCTCAAACAGGAGGATCTGGTACAAACAATTGAGGAAGAAAATGTAGGAACAAGAAAATACATGAGTATCTATGTGCCGGTGCGGGACGAACAAGGTGCTACCTATGCGTATCTCAATATTCCGTATTTCACTTCACAAAATGAACTCAAGCAGGAAATCTCCAACTTTTTGGTCACGCTCATTAATCTGAATGCGTTTATCTTCCTTATCGCCGGCGTGATCGCATATTTTGTAACCAATCGTATTACCAATTCCTTTGCTTTTATCAGCAGTAAAATGAAAGCCATTAAGCTGGGCAAAGTGAATGAGGCAATTGTATGGAATCGTGATGATGAAATTGGAGAGTTGGTACAGGAGTACAACAAAATGGTGAATAAACTGGAGGAAAGTGCTTCGTTGCTGGCTAAAAGTGAGCGGGAGGGGGCCTGGCGTGAAATGGCTCGTCAGGTTGCTCATGAAATCAAAAACCCGCTCACCCCTATGAAGCTCAGTATTCAGTATTTACAAAAGGCGATCGACAGCAATGCGCTTGATGCTAAAGCAATTGCGCAACGTGTGGCCGGGACATTGGTTGAACAAATTGATTATTTGTCGGCAATCGCTTCCGACTTTTCCAGTTTTGCCAACATCGGCAATCCCCGTTTGGAACAAGTGTTGTTATACGATTCGATTCAATCGGTTGTGGATCTGTTTCGGATGGATAGTCGTGCCTCCATTTTATTTGAGACCTCTGATCAATCCATTTGGGTGCAAGCAGATCGTACACATCTCAACCGGTTGTTCACCAATTTGATTCGTAATGCCATTGAAGCTGTTCCATCAGACAGGAAGCCCGAACTCATCATTCGTCTCACTCAAAACAACGGAATCGCCTTGGTTCAAATAAAAGACAATGGTAATGGAATTCCGGAGGATATACGGGAGAAAATCTTCTATCCTAATTTTACAACCAAAACATCGGGTACAGGACTTGGTTTAGCAATGTGTAAAGGCATTGTAGAGCAGATCAAGGGTAAAATCTGGTTTGAAACGGAAACAGGTGCTGGTACTTCCTTTTTTGTTCAGTTTCCCGTGCAGTAAATGCAAAACTGTTTTATAAGTTTAAAACATATTGAAGTGCAATACTGCGGGGTGCTTCGATTTTCAATGGACGAAGCGCATAATCGGTATTCAACAAATTGGTACAGATGAGCGCGATTTTCTGATCCTTTTTCAGGTTCCAGCCCAGCCGCAGATCAAGTATATGAAAATGTTTATGGCGTTTCCAGTAATCCACTACTTTCAAAGGGGAGAGATATGGTGCGGCATTGGATGTGAGCTCTTCGATGTCTTCAAAGGCTTTGTCGATATTTTGCATTTTGCTGTAAAAGCGGTAACTGAAACCCACATGCAAACAGCCCGCCAGTTTCCATTCAACATCGGCCTTGGCCATGTGCTTGAACCGGTATTTTAAAAAGTTTCCGGTGGTATCCATACTGCTGTTTTTATAACTGAGGGGGATACCCGGTGCTCCGGGTTGGATGGATTGAGTTAAAGCATAAATTGCATCGGGCGTTAGCGATACGGCCTCTACGTTGGTATAGCCCAGCAAAGCCGTAATGCCTGATTTTTTATTTTTGGAATCACTACTTAATACCAGTGATACATCGATTCCTCGAACCCTTGAGTTGCCTGTATTCTGGAATTTGAATCCCACCAGCGAGATTGAGGGGTCCCATACTCCAAAAAGATATTCAATGGTTTGTTCGTATTTCTGATAGACTCCGGCCAGATCCAGATAGCCCATTACGCTTCCCAGTTTAAAACCTTGTTTCAAGCCAATTTCAAAACTCTTGCTGGTCTCGGGTTCTAATCCAGGGTTGGGGAAAACGCCAAACAGTCCTGCTTTGGTCGAAATAAACCGCTCGGTGATGGTTGGGTATCGGAAGCCTTGTCCGTAGGAAGTACGCAAAAACGTGCCTTCCAGCACTTGCAAACTGGCGCCCGCACGAAAAATGGGTGCAACAACACTTGGAGTACGATTCATTTTAAAATATTCATACCGTATACCACCGCTCATGTTGAGGATATTCCAGAGTTTCTTGTCCATTTGCAAATAAACAGATGCGTTACTGATACGGTTGTTCGGACTTCCACTCGCTGCATACAGTTTAGAAAAAGAAGTAGAGGTGTTACTCACTACACCTCCGGTAAAAGTGAGGTTTTGTTCAAGAAAACGTCGTTGGAGTTGGTATTCTCCGTAATAAAGTGTACCCCTGTTAGACTGGTTGTTGGTAATGATGTTATTGCTGTGGAAAATGCGTGTTACCAAACTATGAACAACTCCCTTGCCGTTGTTATACTTGATAAAAGGATCAAGATTGAACAATTGCTGGTCCTGTAGAAATACTGCTCCCGGATATCCTTTATACAGTCCGTCGGTATCGTTATTCCATGCAAAGACCATATTGGTTTTGTGTAACATGCCATTACCGTTGATACCAAAACTTAATCCTGTTACTTTAGGCGAACGGTATCGAAGATTGAAATTGACACGACCTCGTACTCGCAACAGATCACGATTGGAAAACGTAGGAATGGTGTCGGTAATGCGTAAGGCTTCTCGGAGATCTTGTGGCATATCGGGCGCCGGTGGGGGTGGACCGATATATCCCTGATCGGTATTGAAATTTGCTCCTAGGACAAAGTCCAGTTGTTTTTTTATAATACAGGTATGCAAAAAGTTGAGGTTCACGAATCCGGGAAGTGAGTTTCCGTACCAGTCGGAAGCAGGAGCGCCGGGTTTGCTGTAAGTTCCGGTAGAAACATTCAGTATGGTTTTGGGTTTGCTTTTTGGATAGGCCGATCGGATGTTGATGACCCCGCTTAAGGC
>CANGQQ010000045.1 GCA_947456025.1 Chitinophagaceae bacterium
ATTCATTCCGCATTTACTGATTGAAGGAATGATTGTAGCTTCTTATGCCCTGGGAAGTAACCGATCTTACATTTACATCCGTGGTGAATACTGGTGGGTTAAAGAAATTCTGGAGAAAGCCATCGAAGAAGCACGAGCTGCCGGATGGTTGGGTAAAAATATTTTAGGCAGCGGATTTGATTGTGAAGTTTATGTTCAACCCGGAGCCGGTGCCTACATCTGTGGTGAAGAAACGGCTTTAATTGAATCGCTGGAAGGAAAAAGAGGTAATCCACGTATCAAACCTCCGTTCCCTGCGATCAAAGGTTTGTGGGGGTGTCCAACCGTTGTAAATAATGTTGAAACCATTGCGGCTGTTGTTCCAATCGTCAATGACGGTGGTGACGAATATGCAAAAATTGGCATTGGAAAATCAACCGGTACGAAACTGATTTCTGCTTGCGGTAATATCAACAAACCCGGGGTGTATGAAATTGAGATGAACATCTCTGTTGAAGAATTTATATACAGTGATGAATATTGTGGTGGTATCGCAAACGGTAAAAAATTAAAGGCTTGTATCCCCGGTGGATCTTCTGTTCCAATTTTGCCGGCCAACCTTCTCTTAAAGACGGCTAAAGGGGAGACACGGATGATGAATTACGAGAGTTTAAGTGACGGCGGCTTTGCTACCGGTAGTATGATGGGCAGTGGAGGATTCATTGTTATGGACGAAGACCAGTGTGTCGTGAAGCACACTTACACGCTGGCCCGGTTTTACCGTCATGAAAGTTGCGGACAATGCTCTCCTTGCAGAGAAGGAACCGGATGGATGGAAAAAATATTGCTGAATATAGAAACCGGAAAAGGTAAAATGAGCGATATCGATTTGCTATGGGATATCCAGCGTAAAATAGAGGGCAACACCATTTGTCCTTTGGGTGATGCTGCAGCATGGCCCGTAGCGGCAGCAATTCGCCATTTTCGGGATGAATTTGAATGGCATGTAACCAACCCGGATGAGGCCGTAAAGAGAAATTACGGGTTGGCTAATTATGCAAAACCCTTAGATGTTGTAACAACAGCTTAAAGTAAAAAGCATGGCTGAAGAAAAGAAATTATTTAAAGTAACAATCGACAACATAACTGTTGAAGTAGAACCCGGAACAACCATTCTCAATGCTGCCAGGCAGATTGGTGGAGAAGTGGCGCCCCCGGCTATGTGCTACTATTCCAAGTTGAAAGAAAGCGGTGGAAAGTGTCGTACCTGTTTGGTTGAAGTGGCCGCCGGCTCTGCTGCAGATCCTCGGCCCATGCCCAAACTGGTTGCCAGTTGCCGAACAACAGTTATGGACGGTATGGTTGTGAAAAACATTACGAGTGATCGCGTTCTTGATGCACGAAATGGTGTTGTGGAATTTTTGTTGATCAACCACCCGCTTGATTGTCCCATTTGTGATCAGGCAGGAGAGTGCCACTTGCAGGATCTGAGTTACGAACACGGAAAAGGTGCCAGCCGTTACGAGTTCAAAAGAAGAACTTTTGAAAAGCACGATCTGGGACCCTATATCCAATTACACATGACACGTTGCATTCTTTGCTACCGTTGTGTATATACTGCCGACCAGGTAAGTAAAGAACGCCGTCATGGTATTTTAATGCGGGGCGACCATGCCGAGATCGCAACATACATCGAGAAAAGCCTCGACAATGATTTCATTGGAAATGTTATAGATGTTTGTCCGGTAGGTGCGCTCACAGATAAAACATTCCGCTTTAAAAATCGGGTATGGTTTACAAAACCGGTTGATGCAAATTGCAATTGCGACAAGTGTTCGGGAAAAGTGCAATTATGGATGCGTGGCGACGAAGTATTGCGCGTTACCGCCCGAAAAGATGAATGGGGTGAAGTGAATGAATGGATTTGTAATACCTGCCGCTTTGAACGAAAGAATGTTAGCGACTGGAATATCGAAGGCCCCTCACACATTAACAGACATTCCGTTATTTCACAAGGGCATTACGAGCAGCTGAAGAAGCCACAGGAAACAATGTCGAAAGTAATGGGAGGCAGAGATCCAAAATTACTAATGAATATTAAGGATGTGTCGGAGGTTAATCAGGTTGAGTTGAGTGAGCTGAAAGGTCCGGCGACATCACAAGTTTTTAAACAACTTAAGAAAGGAGATTCATGAATTCTATTTTGTTATCAGTAGATTGGGCGCTTGTTCTGGAGAAAACGTTGTTTATCGCGTTTATCATCAGCATCTCTCTGGTGATCGCTATGTATACTACATATGGCGAACGTAAAATTGCGGCCTGGATTCAAGATCGTCATGGTCCCAACCGTGCAGGTCCCTTTGGTTTGTTACAACCGCTGGCCGACGGATTAAAATTATTTTTCAAAGAGGAGATCATTCCCAATTCGTCCAATAAGTTTTTGTTTATCCTCGGACCTTCTTTAGCTATGATAACGGCCATGCTAACCGGTGCAGTGATTCCATGGGGTGATAAAATCGAAATTTTTGGACGTTCAATATCACTGCAAATAGCAGATGTAAACATTGGAATCTTGTATGTGTTTGGGGTAGTGAGTTTGGGCGTATATGGGATCATGATCGGTGCCTGGGCCAGTAACAACAAATTTTCCTTGATGGGAGGATTGCGCGCAGCATCTCAAATCATCTCGTATGAACTGGCAATGGGCATTGCATTGATTGCTTTACTCATGACATCCGGAACACTCAGTTTGGGCGAGATGGTTCGTCAACAACAAACCGGAGGTTGGAATTTTTTCATACAGCCGCTCGGGTTTCTCATTTTCTTGATCTGTGCTTTTGCTGAGTGTAACAGAACTCCGTTTGATTTGGCTGAAGCAGAAAATGAATTGATTGGCGGTTACCATGCGGAATATTCCAGTATGAAATTGGGCTTTTATTTGTTTGCCGAGTACATCAATATGTTCATCAGCAGTGCGGTGATGGCCTCTCTTTATTTTGGCGGCTATGACATCATTCCATTTTATGATGAAAGCGCCTGGGGCTTGTCTGTGAATACCATGGCGGTCCTTGGTGCGTTAGCCTTATTTGTGAAAATTCTTTTGTTGATTTTTGTGTTCATGTGGGTACGTTGGACCATTCCGCGCTTTCGATACGATCAATTGATGAACTTAGGATGGAAAGGATTGATACCACTGGCACTTTTCAATATGTTGATTACAGCCGCTTTCATTTTATTCCTCAGAAAATAAATGAGATGCTCGGTTAGAGGTAAAAAAAGCAGATTGATTTTTGAACTTATTAATAAACGTAAATGCAATTAACAAACAGAGCGAAATCGGTAGACCGTAGACCACTGAGTCTTATGGAAAAAATCTATCTCCCCGCTATTTTTAAGGGAATGGGTATTACGTTTTCTCATATATTCAAGAAGAAAGTAACCATTAACTACCCGGAAGAAACGCGTCCATTTAGTCCGGTGTTCAGAGGTTTGCATATTTTAAACCGTGATGAAGAAGGGCGGGAGAATTGTACAGCCTGTGGTTTGTGTGCAGTAGCCTGTCCTGCAGAAGCGATTACAATGGATGCGGCAGAACGTTTGCCCGGCGAAGAACATTTGTATCGTGAAGAAAAGTATGCTGCCAAATACGAGATCAACATGTTGCGTTGCATCTTCTGTGGTTTGTGTGAGGAGGCTTGTCCGAAGGATGCAATTTATCTGACAGAAACCTTTGCCCCCGCTAATTACAGCCGCAAGAGTTTTATTTACGGCAAGGACAATCTGGTGATTCCGCATCCCAAGGAGAATTCGGATGCCTTCCAAAAAGCGAAGGGCCTCATCGACGAACGTAAAGAAAAAGCTAAACAAGAGAAGACTGCTTAATATGAATATAACTGAAATCCTTTTTTGGTTTCTGAGTGCTTTGGCACTTACAGGAGCATTAATGATGGTAACCGGAAAAAATCCTGTTTACAGTGTCTTATGGTTGATCGTCGTTTTTTTTGCGATATCCGGGCATTACATACTCTTGAATGCGCAGTTCTTGGCTATTGTGAATCTCATCGTTTATGCGGGAGCCATCATGGTGTTGTTCCTGTTTGTGATCATGTTGATGAATTTAAATGCGGATAACGAACCACAGAAAAACAAGTGGCTCAAATTTGCCGGGTTGATTGCCGGGGGCAGCCTTCTTTTGATTCTGGTAGGGGCATTGCGTCAATCGGATGCATTGCGTACGCAAGCTTTGCAAACCGGAGGTGAAATCGGTTTGATTCATCATTTAGGGAAAGTATTGTTTACGGATTATGTTCTTCCTTTTGAATTGACCAGCATACTGTTTTTAAGTGCGATTGTAGGTGCCGTTGTGATCGGTAAAAAGGGAGATTGATTACTTAACATTTATTACTAATACAACTAGTATATGCCCATCAATTATTATATCATTTTAGCGGTTTCCTTGTTCAGTATCGGGGTGGCAGGTGTTTTAACGCGGCGTAATGCCATTATCATTTTTATGTGTGTGGAGTTGATGCTGAATGCCGTCAATCTGTTGCTGGTCGCATTCAGTAAAATGCATTATACCGCTGCAGCTATTCAAAATCCTGCATCTGCAGTAGGAACGGACGGGCAGTTATTTGTATTTTTTATTATGGTCGTAGCAGCTGCGGAAGTAAGTGTGGGCCTTGCAATTATCGTCATGATGTACAGAAATATTCACAGCGTTGATGTTAACTTTTTGAACCGTTTAAAACATTAAGGGATAAGGCAGGGATTCTGTTTTAGAGAAAACATTAGACTTGCCGTATCCGATATTAAGATTATGAAGCAGATTATAGACTTTGCCTATCTCGTTCCCTTATTCCCGTTGATTGGTTTTTTAATCAATGGTCTGGGAAGAAATTACGTCGGCAAGCCTCTTGTTGGAATCATAGGCAGTGGGGCAGTATTAGCCTCCTTTGTTGTGAGTTTGTTGCTTTTCAATGTTGTAAAAGCTGAAGGGTCACCATTTACGTACCACTTATTCGATTTCATCAAAACAGGCGGACTGTATATTCCTTTTGATTTGCAAATTGATCGTTTGTCGGTGTTGTTCATGCTGGTTATTACAGGTGTAGGTTTCCTGATTCATTTATATTCTACAGCCTATATGAAAGAGGAGTCCTCGGTCCATTTTGCCCGATACTTTGCTTACTTGAATTTGTTCGTTTTCAGTATGCTTTTGTTGGTCATGGGAGCCAATTACCTCATCATGTTCATTGGTTGGGAAGGCGTTGGTCTTTGTTCCTATCTGCTGATTGGCTACTGGTTTAAAAACATTGATTACGGAAATGCTGCACGAAAAGCATTTGTCATGAATCGAATTGGGGACCTCGGGTTTTTGCTCGGTCTCTTTTTTATACTTCAACAATTTGGTTCTCTAACTTACACGACTATTTTTCCTCAGGCAGGAGGAATTAGTGTTGGAATTTTGACCGTCATCACGCTTTTATTGTTTGTTGGAGCAACCGGGAAAAGTGCTCAAATCCCTTTGTATACCTGGTTGCCTGATGCGATGGCCGGCCCAACTCCTGTTTCAGCTTTGATCCATGCGGCAACGATGGTCACAGCAGGGATCTACATGATTGCCCGAAGCAACGTATTGTATACACTTGCTCCGTCAACGCAAACAGTGGTGGCCGTTGTAGGTCTTTCAACAGCCATACTGGCGGCAACGATTGCCATCAAACAGAATGATATTAAAAAAGTACTGGCCTATTCTACAGTAAGCCAGCTCGGTTATATGTTTTTGGGACTTGGTGTGGGAGCCTATACCGGTGCGGTATTTCATGTAATGACACATGCGTTTTTTAAAGCGTTGTTGTTTCTGGGCGCAGGTTCGGTGATTCATGCCATGCATCATGAACAAGACATTCGAAAAATGGGAGGATTGTCCAAAAAACTTCCCATTACCCACATCACTTTTTTGATTGGATGTATTGCCATTGCCGGTATTCCTCCTTTTAGTGGATTCTTTTCCAAAGATGAAATTTTGGTACATGCATTTGCTGCCAATCCGGTGTTGTATTGGGTCGGACTTTTAGGTGCGCTCATGACAGCTTTCTACATGTTCCGTTTGTATGCAATGACGTTCAGGGGAAGCTTTCGTGGTACGGAAGATCAAGCACATCATCTCCATGAAAGTCCTTGGTCAATGACAGTACCCCTGATTATTCTTGCATTTCTTTCAGTTGTAGCAGGTTTTGTGGGTATTCCGGAATTGATTGCTCCGGATGCACATAAGTTGCAACAGTTTCTTGCTCCTGTATTTGCTGCATCTACACAATTACAGGAAGTTCATCATGTAAGCCATTCTACGGAGTATATGCTGATTGCCGTGAGTTTAACACTCATTGTATTATCGATTGTTTGGGCCTGGTTGAAATTCAGTAAGAAACCCGAAATGGACGATGCTCAGGGATTGGGTAAAGTTTTAGCTAATAAGTGGTATGTAGACGAGTTGTATGACGTGGTTGTTTCAAAGCCTTTGCAGAGTCTGGGAGTTGTTTTGAATCGGTTCATTGAAAAAACTGCAATCGATGGGCTTGTGAATGGAGCAGGGAAACTTGTATTGTGGGGTGGCAGACAGTTGCGTTTATTGCAAAGCGGACAAGTTGGATCGTATGTGTTATGGATGGTGCTGAGTATTTTGATTTTGATAGTATTTACATTGTTTATCTGATATAGACTGATATTATTATGACTCTTTTATTGTTATTATTCATACCACTGGCCGGAGGAATCACTACGTTTTTTCTCAAGGGTGATAAGCAGGTGAAATCATGGAGTTTATTGATTGCGCTGGCCTCTTTGGCTGTTATGGGTTACAACTTATATGCATGGAATGAACTTCCAAAAACCTATAGCGTACAATGGTTACCGTTGTTGGGGTCTTCCTTTGCATTAAAAATGGACGGCACAAGTGCATTACTTTCCTTGTTAACCGGGTTGTCCTATCCCATTATTTTCATTGCCACATTACGAAATGAATATGCATCTGTAAACCGGTTTTATGGGCTCATGTTGTTGGCGCAGGCCGGAATTTTAGGGGTTTTTTTAGCTGCTGATGCACTGGTGTTTTACTTCTTTTGGGAACTGGCGCTGATACCTGTTTATTTTTTATGTTCACAGTGGGGTGGTGAAAAAAGAATTGCTGCAACCTTTAAATTTTTCATTTATACATTTCTGGGTTCTTTGTTCATGCTGGTTGGTATTCTGTACATGTATTACCAAACGCCGGATCTGTCATTTTCACTGGAAGCGTTCTATGATTTAAGGTTGTCGGCCGCACAGCAATCCTGGCTTTTTTGGTTGTTGTTTGCTGCCTTCGCTATTAAAATGCCCGTGTTTCCCTTTCATACATGGCAACCCGATGCGTATGAGCAGTCTCCAACAGCCGTAACGATGGTGTTGAGTGCTTTGATGGTGAAAATGGGTTTGTTTGCAGTGTTGCGCTGGCTATTACCGATCTTCCCTCTGGCAAACGTGCAATATGCAGGAATCGTCATTGGACTTAGTATTGCAGGGATGATCTATGCCAGCATATTGGCCATACAGCAGGATGATTTAAAACGTTTGATCGCCTATTCTTCCATCGCACACATTGGGTTGATGAGTGCATCGCTTTTCATTCCCAACAATAGTGCGCTTCAAGGAGCGATCATTCAGTTTTTTTGCCATGGCGTAAATGTACTGGGTATGTGGATTGTAGTTGATTTGATCGAGAAGCAAACAGGAACGAGAAAAATGAGTGAGCTGGGCGGACTGGCGCAAAAGTCTCCAACACTGGTCATCTTACTTGTGATCGTTTCACTTGCAAATATCGCCTTGCCGCTTACAAATGCATTTATTGGTGAGTTCTTGATGTTTAACGGTCTGTTTCAGTATAATGTATGGATTGCTGCTGCAGGTGGTATTGCCATCATTCTATCCGCAGTCTATACCTTACGGATGATTCAATCCGTCTTTTATGGCACAACCAATGGGGTAACAGAAAAGTTTATCAATATTGCCTGGAATGAAGCTGTTGGTTTGTCCATCATTGTTGTAGCTATTTTCATGATGGGGCTTTATCCCGAGCCGGTATTTCGTTTAACAGCCGATAGTGTAACGGCAATTCTTGGATTCATAAAATAATTTAAAGCAGAAAGATGAACCTGATTTTATTTTCAGCTATATGGGGAGTGGGTATGATGCTCGGCGGTTTGTTTATTAAAAATCGTTCAGCTGCCAAAAACATGGCACTTCTTGGAGCACTCCTTTTAACATCCGGCAATTTGCTGGAATTGAACGGTTTTGCAGTCTTTAAAAGTGATTTTAACGGAATGCTTGATTACAACCGTTTTGGTTTACTCTACCTAACCGTTTTATCTGTTGCTTTGATTTTTTATTTTCTGTTAAGCGGAAAAGAAATCGAAGCAGTTGGGAAACATCCGTTCGAATATTTTGCATTGTTGTTTTTTGTGATGAGTGGAGTTGGGCTGGTTGCTTTGTTTAACAACCTGCTTGTTTTATTTTTGGGAATTGAGATCATATCCATTCCATTATACATTTTAACGGGATCGGATAAACGCAATCTGAAGAGCAATGAAGCTGCGCTCAAATATTTTTTAATGGGAGCCTTTTCGACAGGTATTTTTCTGCTTGGTATTGCTTTTTTGTATGGCGGAAGCGGATCCTTTCGCCTGCAGGATCTTATGTTACAGCAGGGTGACCAGTACATAGTGTTGTTGTTGATAGGAGTTGTACTGTTGCTCATTTCACTGTCTTTCAAAGTTTCAGCTGCACCGTTTCATTTTTGGACACCCGATGTATACGACGGTGCACCTACCGTTTTTACTTCCTTTATGGCAACCATTGTAAAAGCGGCTTTCTTTATTGGCTTTCTTAAAGTTTTTTCAGGGGCTTTCAGCGGACTTTCGGAAAATTGGCGGCCTTCTTTCACGATTATTATCGTTCTGACGTTATTGATCGGCAATATAACGGCCGTTTATCAGCAGAGTGTGAAGCGTATGCTTGCCTATTCCAGTATAGCACAGGCCGGGTTTATGCTCTTCTCGGTGTATGCTTCCAATGATTTGGCAGAGCAGTCCCTTTTATTGTATGCGGCTGCGTATTGTCTTTCCACCATTGGACTATTTGCCGTGTTGATCAAAATGAATGATTATACATTTGAAGGGTTTAACGGATTGGCGAAGAAAGAACCATTACTTGCTTTTGTAGCATCGGTATGTGTGTTCTCGCTTGCCGGGATACCGCTCACGGCGGGTTTCTTTGCCAAATTTTATGTTCTTTCTGCTGCCATGAAGAGCGGAGCCAATTTGTGGCTGGTCATTTTTGCCGTCATCATGGCGGCTGTAAGCGTGTACTATTATTTCAGAATCATAGCTGCCATGTATTTTAAAGAAGGTGGCGAACAGGTGCTTGTCACGACACCTGTTTACAAATGGGCATTGATGCTTGTGGTTGTTTTGATTCTTCTTCTGGGTGTCATTCCTGAATCTGCATTATTGAACTGGCTGGTGCTTTACTAATCCCGTTTCATCGTTACAAGCCCATGTGATGTTTTTGACAAGGTTGAAACAACCTTAACTGAACACTTGTTTATCGCCGCGGCTTTCCTAATTTCGGGATGAAATACCTTTATGACCTTCATTGACATTCTTGCCTTATCATGGAATACGGTTCGTTCAAATAAACTTAGAACGGGTATAACTGTATCAATTATTGCGTTTGGGATTATGGCATTGATTGGCATTATTACGGCAATTGAAGCCATGAATCAAAGTTTGTATGAGAACTTTTCCATTCTGGGCGCGAATTCCTTCAGTATTCGTTTCAAAGAGCGAAACGTCCATTTTGGAGGGCCACCGAAAAGTGATTTGAAAAAGGAATCGAAAGCGGGTAAAAAAGAGCGTAACTCCAATCTGGGTCGGATCATTACGTATGATGAAGCGCGTTTATTTAAAGTTCGGTTTGATTTTCCGGCAACCGTGAGCATTTCCAAATTCGTAAGCGGGAATTCCACACTCTTTTTTGAGCAGATCAAGACCAATCCCAACGTGCGTTTAATTGGTGGCGACGAGCATTACCTGCTCAACAGCGGCTATGTACTGGAGGAAGGTCGTGATTTCAATAAGTTGGATATCGAAAGTGGAAGAAATGTTGTGATTATCGGCAGCGATCTGGTCCGCAAGTTATTCAAGGGAAAAGCTTTGTATGCTTTGGGTAAGGTGATCCGTATAGGTACTGCGCGTTATCGGGTTATTGGTGTGTTGAAAGAACGTGGTGCCAGTTCCTTTTTAGCATTGGATAATATTGCAATCATAACCTATAATAACGTGCGCAGAGTTTTTCAGAACGAAGGCAGTTACAGTATTACAATCAAGACGAAGAATTTTCAACAAATGGACGCAGCTGTTGGTGAAGCAACAGGCATATTCCGGCCCATTCGAAAACTATCGGTTACCGATACGGAGAATTTTTATGTTGATCGTAGCGACAGTATTGTGGAGACGCTCAAAAATACACTTCGTTATGTACAGTATGCGGCTATGGTCATTGGAATTATAACGCTAATTGGTGCGGCCATCGGATTAACGAATATCATGCTCGTAGCAGTTAACGAGCGAACCCGGGAAATTGGTCTTGCCAAGTCAATTGGTGCCCAATCGGTATCCATCCGTACACAGTTTCTGTGGGAAAGCATTTTGATTAGTCTGCTGGGGGCTGCCTTTGGAATTTTATTGGGTGTATGTGTGGGGAATTTGTTTTCTATGTATTTAAAAACCGGGTTTGTTGTGCCCTGGTTGTGGGTGGGTGCCGGAGTAGGGATCTGTTTTATTACAGGATTGGTGGCGGGGCTCTATCCTGCGGTCAAGGCATCCCGTTTGGATCCTATCGATGCTTTAAGGTATGAATAACTACGGCTTTCGACCGGTTTATTAGAAAGCGACTAAAACATAACGCAGCTATTGCTGGAATGGGATGTTGTATGTTAATTCTTTGCGATAAAAATTCACAAAAAAATAAATTGCGGGAAGGGGCATAATTTAAATATTTCCCTAACTTGTGCATCCCATTTGCAGGGGTGTATTTCATTGAAATACTATTCATAAAAAGCATAAACTTAAATTGAAACGTAGTTTTTAAAATCAAAAAAATCAATTGTCATGGCTGAAAAAAATCCTATTGCAGCATCATCTGGTCAAGTAAAAAAAGAGGGGAACATGATTTCATGGGTCGCTCCAATTGTTTGTATTGTTATCGGATACCTCATTTGGCGTTTTGTTTTAGGAAGCGCTACCGGTTTTAAGGAGCCTGATACTTCCGGTGCATGGTTTTGGCCACATCACAAAAAACCAATTACGGCCTTAAATCGTGTATATGAGGGAGGGATTATCGTTCCGTTTCTGATTGGATTGTTTTTAATGGTAGCTGCGTTTTCAATTGAGCGCTATCTCACAATCAGAAAAGCACTGGGGGCCGGTAATGTTTCAGATTTTGTACGTAACATACAGTATCATCTGGCAAATAAAAATATAGATGCAGCGCTTGCTGCCTGTGATAAACAAAAAGGATCTGTAGGCAATGTAATGAAAGCGGGCTTACGTAAGTACAAAGAAATGACAACCGAAGCCGGTATTGGTACCGACCAGAAAGTGCTTGCCATTCAAAAAGAAGTGGAAGAGGCTACAGCTTTAGAATTGCCAATGCTGCAACAGAACATGGTATTTCTGTCTACAATTACTTCACTGGGTACGCTTATTGCCTTGTTGGGTACGGTAATGGGTATGATTCGTTCATTTGCGGCTCTTGGAGAAGAAGGCGCGGGTGGCGATGCGTCACAACTTGCGGTAGGTATCTCTGAAGCGCTTTATAATACAGCGTTGGGTATTGCTACCTCTTCTTTTGCATTGATTATGTACAATGTGTTTACTACAAAAATTGACTCAATCACTTATGGTATTGATGAATCAAGCTTTACTTTAACTCAAAGCTTTGCTTCTCAGTACAAATAATCTTCGGATTGTTTGTGGAAACCTTAAAATAATGAATCAAATAGTTTAAATAGCAGGTAATGCCAAAAGTACAAATACAAAAAAAGAGTACATGGGTGGATATGACAGCCTTTGTGGACGTGTCCTTCCTGATTCTTTCGTTTTTCATGTTGGCCACTAAGTTTAAGCCCCCTGAGCTCGTGAACATCCAGAATCCTAAATCGGTTTCATCTGAGAATGTTGCGGAGAAAGATGTTTTTAAGGTATCATTTGATAAAGAAGGCCGTTGTTTCATTAGTTTCAGTTCGGACGATGAAGCAAAAGAACGAATCTTCAACATGCTGGATGTTTTGAATACACAGAAGGGTATTTCTTTGACCAAAGAAGAGAAGACAAGGTTTGTCAGTTTTTCAATAGGCGGCATCGGAGTACCCTTTACGCAATTAAAATCGTTATTAGCCCTTACGGACGACGAGTTTAAAGTATTTAAACAACCGGGAATTCCAATAAAGGATACCTCGAATAATCAATTAACAGACTGGTTGAATGCGCTTCTGACAGGAAGTGGCGGACGTAAACCAGCTAATGTTATGTTGAATGGGGATAACGCAGCGGCTTATCCTGAGTTTAAAAACATTTTGGCTGCGTTTAAGAAAAATGGTGTTTTCTCTTTCAAGTTGATTACGGCAATGGAGTCTGTTCCCGCAGGAACACCGCTTTACAAGAAACAACAAGGGGAGACGACAAAATAAGAAATTCGTATTGTTAAATAACAAAAATTCATTGCGATGGGAGCAGATGTAGACAGTGGTTCACACGACCATGGGAAAAAGGGGCCTGGTGTCAAGAAGCAAAAAAAAGTAGCTGCAAAAGTGGATATGACACCCATGGTGGACCTTGGATTCCTTCTCATTACTTTTTTCATTTTTACTACAACAATGAGTTCGCCAAAAGCATTCAAATTGAATGTTCCTGACGATACCGCTAAGGATGAAGAACAAACAGAGGCAAAAGCATCGGGTGCCTTTACGATCCTTCTTAGTAAAGACAATCATGTTTACTATTACGAAGGGCAACTCTTGCCGGATGGTTCTAACTTTAAATCTACAAACTATAAGGAGTTAAGAAAGGTCATTTTGGATAAGAAAGGAAGGACGCCTGAAAAGGATTTGGTTGTGATTATTAAACCCAACGAAACATCCAACTATAAAAACGTAGTTGATGTTCTGGATGAAATGACCATTGCTGAAATAAAGCGGTATGCAATGGTAGATATATCAGATTCAGAATCAACGTTAATTAATATTACGGAGGGTTCTGCTCCGGCCAAGCCGTAGTGCTCGATCCCTCACCTGGAACATCATATAAAAAATTACAACGATGATGGATGTAAGTAAAATTTTAAGTTCGGATTTTCTTGATCTTCTTTTTGACGGCAGAAATAAAGAATATGGTGCTTATGAACTACGTAAAAACTACAACAAGCGTTTACGTACGGCGTTGGCTATTACTGTTTCTGTGGTGCTTGCCATATTTCTTTTGGTGTTTGTAGGAAAGAATATATCTGATAACACAAAAAGTAAAGTCAAGGTACAGGAAGTTACATTAAGTGATATCAAGCAGGAAGAGCAAATGAAGGTAGAACCGCCTCCTCCGCCCCCTCCTCCGGTTCAGGAACCCCCTAAAATTGAAATCACAAAGTTTACGCCTCCCAAAATTGTGGAAGACGATAAGTTTGAAGAAAAAAATGAAGTAAAAGAGCAGGAAGAGATAACCAATGTAGGTAAAATCGATCAGGAGGGGATCAAAGAGCCGGATGTGGTGAATCCTCCTACAGTGGATCAAGGTTCAAATGTTATTGAAGCACCCAAGGAAGATGATAATACGGTCTTCACAAAAGTAGAAGTGGAAGCTCAGTTTCCGGGCGGTGTAGCGAAATGGAACCAGTTTGTTCAAAGTGAGGTGGAACGTCATATAGATGATTTAGTTGAAGACGGACAATCCGGGACCTGTGAGGTACAGTTCATTGTGGACAAAGAGGGCAATGTGAGTAATGTGGAAGCTTTAACCATGAAGGGAACCGTTCTTGCACGTATTGCTACCGATGCCATCAGGAGAGGTCCTAAATGGATACCGGCCATTCAAAACGGTCGTCAGGTAAAAGCATGGCGTCGTCAAAAAATCACGTTCCGCTTGCCCGACGAATAAGTTTGACCTTTAATCACGAAGGAATATACAAGCAACATCCCCATCGGTTTTCCGGTGGGGATTTTTAATTTTCAAATCTATTATTTTGAACCACGGTGCTGTTTCTGATTATGCCAGTAACTTTGCAGCATGCAGGGTAAATTATCGGGTTGGGACGATACCATTGTTGCATTGGCAACACCCAATGGAATAGGCGCTATAGGTGTAATCCGTATCAGTGGCTCCTATGCGCTTGCCATCATCAACGAACTGTTCCCGTCAAAGGACTTGAACACGGTGGCGTCGCATACATTGCATGTAGGCGTATTAAAGAACGAAGGGCATCTATTGGATGAGGTCGTTGTATCGGTTTACAAAGCGCCCCGGAGTTATACAGGAGAACATGTTATTGAAATCTCTTGTCATGGTTCTCCTTATATCCAGGAGCAGATCATTCGTTCCATACTTCAAAAAGGAGCGAGAATGGCCCGTGCCGGTGAGTTTACACAGCGTGCGTTTCTAAACGGCAAGCTGGATCTTACGCAAGCCGAGGCTGTTGCCGATTTGATTGCAAGCAATACAGAAGCGAGTCGTAATACCGCGCTGCACAATATCCGTGGAGGATTCTCGACCGTTCTAAAAGATTTACGGGAGCGCCTCATTCAATTTTCGGCCTTGATTGAACTGGAACTTGATTTTTCACAGGAGGACGTCGAGTTTGCGGACAGAACCCAACTGTTTGCTCTTATTCACGAAACCCAAACAACCGTTGCCGCCTTGTTGAGTTCATTTAGCTTGGGTAATGTCATTAAAAACGGCGTAAGTGTTGCGATTGTAGGGAAACCCAATGCCGGTAAGTCGACTTTGTTGAATGCTTTGTTGAAAGAGAACAGGGCCATTGTTAGTGAAATCGCGGGCACAACACGTGACACCATAGAGGAAGTGTTGAATATAGACGGCATACTTTTTCGGTTGATTGATACAGCCGGTATACGTGAAAGTAGGGATGTGATTGAGGTAATAGGAGTAGAGAAAAGTCTTGAAAAGATGAAGTCGGCCGATTTAGTTCTTTACCTGTTTGATGTGGATGAACTCAGTGCGTCTGAGCTTGAAGCAGCTTTGTTACTGGTGCATGAACACAATCGACAAGTACTGGCCGTTGGGAATAAAGTAGATAAGTTAGGAGTTGAACTTGTTCGTCAAAAGTTTGCCGGCGATGATGTATTATACCTTTCAGCAAAGGAAGGGTATAACATGGACGTGTTAAAATCGCGCTTAACTGAAAAGGTCTTACAGGGTGTTGTTCAAACTGAAAGTACCGTTGTAACCAATGCGCGTCATTTTGAAGCGTTGCAACAGGTTGCTACGGCATTGGGGGAAATCCTCAACGGAATGAACAGTCAGGTGCCCGGTGATTTGCTTTCTTTGGATATCCGCAGATGTCTGCACTATTTAGGAGAAATAACGGGCGAGATCACCAACGAAGATCGGCTGGATTATATTTTTAGTAAGTTTTGTATCGGCAAGTAACAGACAAAAACAAACAATTAAAAGGACACATCATCACAAACCAGAACGCCACCGAGCAACTGCTTAAGGCATTATTGCATCAGGCATTTGAGGTTTAGATGTAAATGTTTAACGATGGATAAATTAGAAATGATTCCGTCCATTAAGCAACGATTCCGGAATCAATTAAAACCTACTATAGAATCGATTAAATATTGCCAAACCACTAGCATGGCTTCTGTTGAAATTCAATACACGAACAATCCTGAAATCATATCAGTTGATTTAGCTTATATGGGTGAACTGGTAACCGATGAGGATGGCAATGATAAGGATATTATACCTCTGTTTAATCCAGAAGTCGATATTGTAGATAATGCAACCCGGCTTTTGGGGCTGGATAATTATAGC
>CANGQQ010000046.1 GCA_947456025.1 Chitinophagaceae bacterium
GAGCAGGTTCATTTGATACGCCGTACCAGGTCAACAAAAAAGGAAGCAACGATCCCACCACTGCGCCGGCATTGATCAAAAAACTTTGAATGGAATACCCTTGGTTACGCTGACCTTCCGGAACCATATCACTCACCAATGCACGAAAGGGTTGCATGGTAACATTGAAGGACGTATCCATCAGCAACAACATGGTTGCGCCAAAAAGCAAGGGTGGCAATAGGGATGCGAACTGTTCTGAGTTGGGCATAAAGAACATCGCAGCGGCAGATACGATCGATCCACCCAAAATAAAGGGAACCCTACGTCCGAGTCGGGTCCATGTTTTGTCGCTCGACAAACCCACAATTGGTTGCACGATCAAACCGGCCAACGGAGCAGCAAGCCAGAACAAGCTGAGATGATGGGGATCGGCACCAATTGCAGAAAGTATACGGCTGGTATTCGCGTTTTGCAACGAGTAGCCAATTTGTACGCCCAGAAAACCGAAACTGATGTTCCAGATTTGCCAGAAATTTAATTTGGGTTTTGCAGCCGATGAAGCCGCGCCTGTGTTTGTTGAAAAAGCCATAATATCCTTTGTCCTTTCCCTGAAGGTTGGTTTTGGGTCAGTAATCGTTTGGTTTTATCGGAACTCTTCTGCAGGGACAGAAGATCAGATAACAAATCCGTCGGGCAAGATAGCCCCTTTTTTCACTACTACAATCCCGTCTTTTACCGTGTAAAGTGAATGGTCGCTGTTGGGCAAATGGGCGCCCCCGTTGATTCGCACATCATTTCCAATGCGGCAGTTCTTGTCCACAATAGCATTCTTGATGTAACAACGCTCTCCTATTCCAATCTTGGGAATGTTGCGTTCTGCAGCGTGATTCATTTCCTGAAGTGTTTCGTAAAAATCACTTCCCATGAGGTAACTGCTTACAATGGTCGTACCGTGGCCGATGCGCGATCGGATCCCGATCACACTGTTTTCCACTCTGCTGGCCAGGATGATGGACCCCTCTGCAATGATGGTACGTTCCAATGTTGTTCCACTGATCTTGGCAGGAGGAAGCATCCGTGCACGGGTGAAAACCGGCTTGGAATTATCAAACAAATTAAAATCCGGTATCTCTTGGGTAAGAGCCAGATTGGCTTCAAAGAACGAATAAATATTACCGATATCCGTCCAGTAGCCGCCGTATTGGTAACTGGCCACCTTGTAATTTGAGATGGAAGAAGGAATGATTTCTTTGCCGAAGTCGGTCGCGTTTTTATGCACTTCCATCAAAAGGTCGTTAAGGAGCTTGCGGTTGAAGATGTAGATTCCCATCGAAGCAAGATAAATTCGACCCACTCCGCGCATAACATCACCTGTATCACTCACCCATTCATGCAACACCTCCGGTTTGGGTTTTTCGATGAAGGAGGTAATGGTACCGCGCTCATCCGATTTCAAAATTCCGAATTCGGGCGCTTCCCGTTCCGCAACCGGAATGGTAGCAATGCTGATATCCGCACCCCGGGCAATATGATCATCAATCATTTCCTGAAAATCCATTTGATACAACTGATCACCCGAAAGGATAAGGATGTATTCGGCATCGTGCTGTTCCACATGGCGTATACATTGACGAACCGCGTCTGCCGTACCCTGATACCATCCCGCATTATCAGGTGTTTGTTCGGCTGCCAGAATATCGACAAAGGCACTGCTGAACATACTGAAATGATAGGTATTCTTGATGTGTTTGTTCAATGAGGCCGAGTTGAACTGTGTCAAAACAAACATACGATTGATGCCTGCGTTGATACAATTGGAAATGGGAATATCTACCAGCCTGTACTTCCCCGCAATGGGAACGGCGGGTTTGCTTCTGCTGGCCGTAAGTGGATAGAGCCTTGTACCGGCGCCTCCTCCCAAAATAATGGCCAATGTGTTTTTTGATGATTGTGTTGCCATAAGAATGTATTAAGTAGTTATTTCAATGAAAGATAGATTTGCTGATACGCTTCGGTACTTTTTTCCCAACTAAAATCCAATTGCATCATCCGTATTCTTGATTGTTCAAATTCCACCGACTTGCCATATAAATCGCAGGCGCGCCAAATGGCATGCGTAATGTGACCCACCGTTGCGGAATCAAAAACAATTCCATAGCCGTCGTGCTGATCAATATCCCTTACTGTATCCCGCAAGCCGCCGGTATTCCGCACAAGCGGAACCGTACCATATCGCATGGCATACATCTGATTCAAACCACAGGGCTCCACCCTGCTGGGCATGAGCAGAAAATCGGCTGCAGCATACATCATGTGACTCAACTGCTCATTGTAGCCGATATAGCAACTGTAATCATTTTGCGAAAGCATGTTCAATCCGTTAAGCTGCGCTTCAACAGCAGGATCACCACTGCCCAAAAACAGAAAACTCATTTTGCGTCCGATATGATAAAATGAATCGCCAACAACCGAGGGCAGCAAGTCGGCCGCTTTTTCATGTACCAAACGCCCGATAAAAACAAACAATGGTTTTTGCGGATCCAAACCAAATTCATCACACAGCAATTGTTTGTTGCGTGCTTTGCCCTTTGCCACATTCTGCACACTAAAATCATCTTTCAGATAGATATCAGCCGAAGGATTCCATACCTGGGTATCAATCCCGTTGAGAATTCCTACACACTTGCCTTTTTCATATTCGAACAAGGCCTCCAACCCGTTGCTCATGTATTTAAGTTCATCCAAATAACTCCAACTCACGGTTGTTACTTTCGAAGCACATTTAATACCGGATGCTAATGGATTGATCGCCCCGGCCCATTCCAGCATTCCACGTTTCCACAAGTCCCATTCCGGCAACAAAACACTTTTGCTCCAATCCATCGATCCCTGATACTGAGCATTGTGAATAGTGAGAACGGTGGGTATCTGCGCCAAATGGCGGTACTTGTACGTATGTTGCAATAAGAAAGGTATCAGTGCCGTATGATGATCGTGTACATGCACCACATCCGGACGAAAAGCCCAGGACGACAGCCAATCTACAACAGCAATTTGAAAAGAAACAAAGCGGTCGTTATCATCACCATACCCATAGATCTGTTCACGATCCAGCAGGCCGTATATATCTACCAGATACAATTCAAATCCGAGTTTGTTGTGTTTTTCTTTTATAACAGAATAATCAAAGAAATAACTCCCCATGTTCGTATAACCCTTGTGAACCAACTCCCACTCATTTGAATAGAGAAAACGAGTACGGTACATGGGCATCACGACTTTTGCCTGATGACCAGCCTGTTGTTGATATTTAGGCAAGGCGCCTACCACATCACCCAAACCACCTGCTTTTGCAACGGGATAACACTCGGCACTTACATGAAGAATTTCCATCAATGTTGTTCAAAGTTATTCAGGAATGAATATAGGAAGGACTTTCGCCTGAACCAAAAATCAACGGAATAATTTTTTGATCCGCATTTTCTTTATACTTTCAAACCTCACTAGTCGTACGAACAACTGTTATGAATCAATCAGGGCAACCCACAAATTACAGTGCATTAAGCACCTTGGTGACGGTCTTTTTTTTCTGGGGTTTTATTGCAGCAGGAAACAGTGTCTTCATACCCTTTTGCAAACACTATTTTCATCTCGATCAATTTCAAAGTCAGTTGATTGATTTTGCATTTTACACGGCCTACTATATTGGAGCGCTGGTTCTTTTCATCTACGGTACCTTTGCAGGTAAGGACCCGGTTGGAAAATGGGGTTTCAAAAAAAGCATCATTTACGGACTTCTTTTTTCGGCCCTTGGTGCTGCGGCCATGATTCTTGCAGTACAAGCCAATGCGTTTGCCGGAATGTTGTCGGGTTTGTTCATAGTAGCACTCGGCTTTTCTTTACAACAAACCGCAGCACAACCCTTTGCCATTTCATTGGGTGATCCTGCTACCGGTACCAGCCGTGTGAATTTGGGTGGCGGCATCAATTCACTGGGAACTACCATTGGGCCTATCGTGGTTGCTCTTGCCTTGTTTGGAACCACCGCCGCAATCACCGATGAACAGATTCAAACTTTACCGCTTCAGAAAGTCATCCTCTTATACTCCTGTGTAGGAGCACTTTTTTTGGCTGCTGCAGCCCTTTTTCATTTCTCCCGTAAAGTCCCAACCGGGATACAAAATGCCTCAATTGAAAAGGAAAACAAAGCGCTGTATACACTCTTGATTCTTACCGGTCTGTTGGCCGGATTGTTTGCTCCGGTCTTCAACAGTTACAAATCCGAACCTGCCGTTCGTTTGCTTCAATTGAATCAGGAACGCAATCAAATCGAGAAGGACATAGCGGCGTTGCAATTAAACCCCGATGCATTTGAACTAAAGAATGCAAAAACGCAATTACAAACTAAAGAAATCGAGATCGAATCGGTGCGTCTGCCGCTTGAGCAATACCGGATGAAATGGCTTTCTGCTGCATTGGCGGTGGTTGTGATTGGTTTGTTGTTCGCAGGTAACAGAGCCCGTAAACAACCACAGGGTTGGGGTGCTATGCAATACCCTCAATTGGTATTGGGCATGCTGGCCATCTTCGTGTATGTAGGTGTGGAAGTGGCAATTGGCAGCAACCTGGGCGAATTACTGAAACAAAAAGAGTTCGGCGGTTACCAGTCTTCGCAAATCGCACCTTTCATTTCCATGTATTGGGGCAGTTTGATGATCGGTCGCTGGGCCGGAGCCATCAGTGTATTCCAACTTTCCAAAACGGTTAAAAATAGTTTACTGGTTCTTGTTCCGCTGGTGGCTTTTGCCATTATCCTTGGCGTGAACTCATTAGCACAGTACGATATGAAGGCGCTTTATTTTTATGTGCTCTGTGTATTGATTCAAATTGCCGCTTTTTTTATCAGTCAGGATAAGCCGGCACGGACACTGTTGTTGTTTTCGGTGCTGGGTGTTATAGCCATGCTTATTGGAATTTCGAGCCACGGCCTTGTGGCCACGTATGCATTTCTGAGTGGCGGATTGTGTTGTTCCATCATGTGGCCCTGTATTTTTTCGCTATCCATTGCCGGGCTGGGCAAATACACCACACAGGGTTCCGCATTCCTGATCATGATGATTCTGGGTGGAGGCATCATCCCCCCCATTCAGGGAAAACTGGCCGATCTCATTGGCATTCATCAATCGTACTGGATCCCTGTCCTTTGTTTTAGTTATCTTGCATTTTTTGGATTCGCTGTGAAAGGTATTCTGAAAAATCAGGGAATCGATTACGATAAACAAATAGCGTCCGGCGGACATTAAACGCATTTACACATATGGCAGAAACAAAACATTCTTTCGCAGTAGGAATTGATATTGGCGGAACCACCACCAAATTTGGCATTGTAGACTCCAACGGAGTCATCTTGGAGCAAAGCAGAATCCCCACCAATCAGCATGAAAATGCCAGTGATTTCATTGAAGAACTGTACCGCATTTTGAAACCGATGATCGATCGCCAGGGTGGTGAAAAGAATTTTGTGGGCGTGGGCGTAGGCGCTCCCAACGGAAATTATTATTCCGGCACTATCGAATATGCTCCCAACCTGAAATGGAAGGGCATTATTCCAATGGCAAGTCTTATGCAGGAAAAATTTGGTTTACCTACCAAATTAACAAATGATGCCAATGCGGCAGCGGTAGGTGAAATGATGTACGGCTGTGCCAAAGGAATGAAGCATTTCATTACCATCACATTAGGCACGGGTGTAGGAAGCGGTATTGTCATTGACGGAAAGATTCTTCTGGGACATGATGGTTTTGCAGGTGAACTGGGTCATACCATCATCCGGCATGGCGGCCGCATTCACAAAGGAACAGGCGTAAAAGGAACGCTGGAAGCCTATGCATCTGCAACGGGTGTACGTGAAACCGCTATTGAATTCCTAACACAGGAACCCAATGCCGATAGTTTGTTACGGAATTATTCCATCGACGAACTTACCAGTCAAACGGTATACGAATGCGCCATTCAGGGTGACCGGATTGCCAATAAAATTTTTGAATTTACAGGAACCATTCTCGGAGAGGCACTTGCCAACTTTATCATGTTCTCTTCACCGGAAGCAATTGTTCTGTTTGGCGGACTTACCAATGCAGGCGACCTGATTCTGAATCCAACGATTCAATCAATGGAAGCCAACCTGATACAGGTCTTCAAAAACAAAGTCAAAGTCATGTTCAGCAACCTCAAAGAAGCCGATGCTGCCATCCTGGGCGCTTCTGCACTGGTTTGGGACAATAAATAAGATTTTTTGATTTCACAAAGAGCCGGATACTGATCGATATCCGGCTTTTTCATTTTAATCTCAATAAATTTTATATCTTTTATATTCATTAAATAACGAATCATGAAACGTTCGATTGCTGTTTGTCTTATTACTGTTCTGTTTTCCTGCTCCAACAAACAGGAAGTACAAAAGCCCGATGTATTAGCGGCTAATATCGACAGCACTGTTGCACCCGGAACCGATTTTTTTCTTTATGCCAATGGCGGATGGATCAAAAAGAATCCGATCCCGGCAGAAGAAAGCAACTGGGGTATCGGTAATCTGGTGGTGGAAGAGAACCTGAAGCGGCTCCGACTCATCAACGAAAAAGCGGCTGCAGAACAAGCCCCTCCCGGAAGCACAGCTCAAAAAATAGGCGATTTCTGGAAAACAGCAATGGATACAATCGCCATCGAAAAGAACGGATTGAAACCACTGGAATCCTGGTTCAAACAAATTGACGGTATTAAAACCATTCAGGATGCATCCTTACTGATGGCACAACTTGAGCGGATTGGTGTAGGTACGCTTATAGGTTCTTACATTACCCAGGATGCCAAAAACAGCAATGTCATGGCATTGCAATTCTGGCAAACAGGAATTGGTTTGCCCGAACGTGAATATTATTTTAAAAGCGATTCGGCGACCATCGAAATCCGCAAAGCTTATACGTCCTTAATTGCCAGGACCTTATCGTTATCTGGAATTGACACAGCAATCACCCGTCAATCGGCAGCGGGAATTCTGAAAATGGAAACGCAATTAGCAACCGTCCACCGCAAACTGGAAGATCTGCGAGACCCTTATGCCAACTACAATAAGATGTCGGTACAACAGTTCTACCGACTCACTCCTTCGCTCAACCTGCAAACGTATTTGGCCAAGATCGGCGTTACCGGATTGGATTCGGTTATTGTGGGCCAGCCCGAGTATTTCAAAGCACTGGAAAAGATAGTACAAACCACTCCCATTCAAACGATCCAACAGCTTTTACGTTTTCGTTTGCTCTATAGTTTGAATGTGGCTCTTCCCGATAGGTACAATCAGGAGCTGTTTAAATTCCGAAAACTGTTAACCGGTGCCAAAGAACGTAAACCGCGCTGGAAGCGGGTGATTCAGAATGAAGAATCGGTAATGGGCGAATTGATGGGACAACTCTATGTCAAAGAATATTTTAATGAAACTGCCAAGAAACGTTACACCGATTTAGTTGAAGCAATCCGTACGGCCTTAAAAAACCGTATCACGAAACTCGATTGGATGAGCGACAGCACCAAACAAAAAGCATTTGTCAAACTGGCTACGATGAAAAAGAAAGTAGGCTATCCCGATAAATGGAAAGATTTTTCGGGAATGAACATAACAACCGACAGTTACATTCAAAATCTCATCAATGCCAATACGTGGTGGCACGATTACGAACTCAACAAACTGGGCAAACCGGTTGACCGCGACGACTGGGAAATGAGCCCACAAACCTACAACGCCTACTACAACCCTTCGAACAATGAAATCGTATTGCCTGCCGGCATTTTTACTGTTCCGGGCTACCGTGATGAAGAATTAGATGACGCTACCGTATACGGCAACGCCGGGGCTTCTACCATCGGTCATGAAATCACACACGGATTCGACGATGAGGGACGGAAATTTGACGAAAAGGGCAATTTGGTAAGCTGGTGGACGATCAAAGATGAGGAACAATTCAACCTGCGTGCAAAAGCAATGGTGGATCAATTCAATGCCTACGAACCCATTCCGGGATATAAGATCAACGGCAAAGCAACACTCGGCGAAAACATTGCAGATCTGGGCGGTGTGTTATTGGGATGGGACGCTTTCAGAGAAACAGAACAATACAAAAAGAACCAACCGATTGCAGGACTTTCGCCCGCCCAACGCTATTTCTTAGGTTATGCGCTCGGTTGGATGGGACATATCCGGGAAGAAGCTTTAAAAAATCAATTACTGGTGGATGTACATGCACCGGCAAAATGGCGCGTGAATGGTCCGTTTGTGAATGTCGATGGATTTTACAGTGCCTTTTCCATTCAACCCGGACAAGCCCAGTATGTTCCGGAAGAACGTCGGGTCCGGATCTGGTAAGGATTACCACTCAGTCTTGCGGAAACAAACCGGAATAAACAGTCACGCCGAGACCGGGCTGCTCCAATGACAGCAGAACCCTTCCCTGCTCATACGTCAATCCGTTTGCGTTGTCTTCTGCAAGGAGTAGCGGACCGTCCATATCGACACAGTCAACCAGTGGTGCCATTTGACCAATGGCAGCGGAACCGATCGTAGACTCGTTCATGCTTCCCAGCATCACCTTTAGTCCATTGGCATGTGCTGTTTCAATCATACGCAGTGCCGGTGTTATACCGCTGCATTTGGTAAGCTTGATGTTGATACCGTGAAAATGGTTCAGGCAGCGCAGCACATCCTGTTCGGCCACGCAGGATTCATCGGCATACAAAGGCAGCGGTGATTCACGGAACAATTGCGCCATCCCCTCCCAATCGTCTTTAGCAAGCGGCTGCTCCACCAGTTCCACACCCAGCTCTTTCAAGCGTGTGATTTTGGGCAAAGCTTCGTCTCGGGACCATCCGGCATTGGCATCTACACGAAACATAGCATCGGTGTGTTTCCGGAGCGCCTCCACCAGCTCCATGTCACCTGGCACACCTACTTTGATCTTGTAAACCGGCCAAGGCTTTTCTTTCATTTTAGCGACCATCTTGTCAACGGTATCCAACCCAATAGTATAGTCGCACAAAGGAGCCTTTGCCGGATCCAGATTCCACAACACATGTAAGGGCTTGTTGCGCAACTTCCCGTATAAATCCCAGGCGGCCATATCCAGTGCGCAAACCAAAAAAGGATTTTTAGGAAACAGATGATGTAAGTAATGCCAGTACCGTTCCGGTTCGATGAATGCGAATTTTTCAACAAAGATTTTTTTCTGTTCCAGGTCGGCCACCATCTGTTCAACAGGAATATTATAATAAGCTATAGCCGGCGCTTCGCCATATCCCTTACGGCCCCGGTGTTCCAGTTCTACAACGAGAGCCGACTGATGTGTTTTGGTCCCTTTCGAAATGGTAAAAGGATGTCGGAACGGAAGTGTAGTGATGCGGTATTTCAGTTGCAATGAAAAATGTTTTAAATGTTGCCATCCATTAAAATGCACCCGTCAAAGGGTGCATTTTAAAAGACGATGCATAAAAATGGTTTAGATTCTTCCGCTCTGTTTTATGTAAGCCAACACTTCTTCGTTAAATTCGGTTTCATTCAACAGATCCTCCAAAGAATGATGCATGCGGTAGCGCCAGTAATGTTTGGGATTGGCCGGCACATTGATGCGTTCATCATGAGGATTGACTCTGCGCAATTTCGAACTCATACCCAGCAATTCCTGAATCTGGAAGATGCTCCACATGGCAGGTGAATACAAATGTTGTGTAATGATATTCCGAACGATCCAGGGTTCACAGAAGAAAGGCGCTTCACCCCAATGACCCAGTTCCTTGTTGTAAAACTCCTGTGTAAGGGTCCTGCTTTCTTCCCACCAGCCGCGGATCGTACTCATATCGTGCGTAGAAGGTGTAACCACGCTCAAATAAGGTGCATCGGCAGGATGAAAAAATGTTTTCTTGGGATCTTTGGGCATCCGTTGAATTTCCAGGCTAAGTAAACCCAGTTGCTTCATGACATCCGGAACACAATCCGGCACCATGCCCAAGTCTTCGCCACAAATCAACATGTTGGTGGCACGTTTCATTGCCGGAAGTTTTTGATTGGCTTCTTTTTTCCAGAACTCATCCTGACGTCGAAAGAAATAATTGACATACAAGTCTTTCAAATGATGTTGCACATCACCGCTCAGATGCTTGTAAGACAAGGTCGATTCCATAGAAATACGGAAATGGAATTGTTGCCCCTGACTGCCGTCCACTTCAAACAGGATTACATTACTGATGAGGTCATACAAGGCCTGACGAATCCGGTTATTGACCTCCGTTAGTTCCAATTGATCGAAGTAGGCTTCCACTTTCCGTTGTGTGTTAAACGCCTCTTTCAATTCATAATGACCGTTGCCTGTATGATTGAGATAGAAATGTAATGCATTGGACTGATCGCCTGCAAGTTCCCATAACACGGTTTCATTGATGAACGGATTACAGAAACGTCCATAATCGAACCAGAGTCCGCGTTGTGAAAACTCACTGATGTGAACGGGAATAGCGGGAATGAAATAACCCATAATCCCTTCAACGGCATGCATGGGAATGCTCCAGATCCGGAAAAAGCCCAGTATGTGATCGATGCGGAAGGCATCAAAATAATTACTCATCTGCTCGAAGCGGTTTTTCCACCAACGGAATCCGTCGGCTTCCATCCGTTGCCAGTTGTAGGTTGGGAATCCCCAATTTTGGCCTTTGACGGCAAAATCATCCGGCGGAGCACCTGCCTGTAAATTCATGTTGTATAATTCCGGCTCCACCCAGGCATCACAACTGTTTCGGTAGATTCCAATGGGAATATCACCTTTCATGATTACCTGCTGCTCGTGCGCATAAGCGACGGCCTCTTTCAATTGTAGATGCAAATGGTATTGCGTGAAATAATGTACCGCAATTTCATCGTAATGTTTTTGTGCAGGTGCGGCATATTTTTGAATAGCTGCCTCATTGTAAACAGTATGCTCTTCCCATTTTAAGAAATCGGGTGTACGATTTTTGTCTCTCAAATAACTGAAAACAGCATAAGGAACCAGCCAGTGCCGATTGTTTTCAAAGAAAGTCTGAAAGGCTTCATCCTTTTTTAAATGCTTTTTTTGTTCCTGGTACAGTTCCTTGATGGTTGCCCATTTGGCAATCATGACTTGTTCATAATCTACATCGGCCAGTTGATTCAATTCGGCCTGCTTAGTTTCCAAACTCTTTATGAGCGGATGTTTTGCATCGCCGGCCACTTTGTTAAGGCTGATATACATGGGATGCAAAGCAAAAGCTGAAATAGCAGCATAAGGATAAGAGTCAGTCCAGGTATGCGTAGCCGTGGTATCGTTGATGGGCAATATCTGAATCAGCTTCATCCCTACTTTCTTAGCCCAGTCTACCAGTAATTTGATATCGGCAAATTCACCCACGCCGAAACTGTTCCGGCTTCTGAGACTGAAAACGGGAATGGACACACCGGCACCGCGCCAGGTCGTGTTAGGCAGATGCACGAAGCCATCGTGTAAAATAGTAATCTTCTTTTTGGCAGCTCCGTCGTACAACATCCTGTTGGTTCCGTCTTCGAAACGCACCAATTTTCCGGTTGTAGTATTCAACACACCATACTTATAAGCGATGGGAAAACTCTCTTTCGTGAGATTGACTTTCAGGCTCCACCAATTTCCGTCCTGCTGCATGGACAATACCTGTGCGGCCTCCCAGTTCCCCAATGTGGGATTGCTGCCCGATACACAAAGGACCTCATCTTCTTTCAGTAACGGGGCTTTGACCTTAAAAACATGTGTATTGCCTTTGTAAGCTTTCAAGGCGCCGGTTGCACAGGGCTTTAACAAGACCTGACGGAAAGGTTGCGTAAAAAACGCATTCTCATACTCCCCTGCGTGGTTCCAGGTATCGTAAACGGTAACATCTGCGCCATCCAGTTTTTTGATTTCAAGAATACGATCATCGCCCCACTCGCTGATGGTTTCACCCTGACGGTTTAAAAGGACGTAATGGTATTGCAAAAGCTCCAGGTCTGTGCCAGAAAGGTCAAGTGTAGCCGTCCAGTATTCATCGTTCATATACTGCATCGACAAGGCCTTGCCGTTAAGACCATTCCCCAATGCATCGCAATTACCAGTAATAGATAAGGTTTCACCGTAGGTAGTATGAAATCGCAGATAAAATTGAATTTTCATGTATCGTTTTTTTTGTTGTTACAGACACATGTGCCACCACCACCCGTTTTCGGTAGAATTCAAATTGTGGTTCGGGCGATTGCATGTGCTCCTTTCTTTAAAAGGACTGCCAAAATACTTAAAAAAGCATTAGTACGAGCAGGAATTCTCCGAAAGACTTGTTCTTTAGAACAGACAAAATGAAGTAACTTGAGGCGCAGCTACTCGTTCTACTTTACAGAAAATGAAAAGGACCGACAAAAACAGTTATACAGGAGGCAATACCGGAGCGGTAGTGAAAGGCGGCACCCCTTTTTTCAACCAACTGAACGAACTGATCGACCGATCAAGCAGGTTCCTTTACTTGCAATTTTACATTTTCGAAAACGATGCAACCGGCACCGTCGTCAAAGAACACTTGTTAGCTGCAAGCAAACGGGGTGTTAAGGTTTATCTTCTTTTAGACGGCTATGCATCACAGCAACTCTCGCAAACGTTTTGCGATGAGTTGAAAGCAGGCGGCATCCTCTTTAAATGGTTTGAACCGGTATTCAAGAGCAAGCAGTTTTATTTCGGACGAAGATTGCATCATAAAGTGGTTCTCAACGATTGCGGCGAAGCATTGATTGGCGGCATCAATATCAGCAACCGCTACAACGACCTGCCTAACCAACCGGCCTGGCTTGATCGGGCTGTATATGTGCACGGCCCTGTTGCACTTGCCATTGAACAGATCTGTGTTAAAACATGGAATCGTTCCCTAAGCTCTCATGAAGCACCGTTGTCGGCACAATTGCAACGTCACAACATCGAGCACAAAGGGGATCTCCTCGTACGTACAAGGCAAAACGACTGGGTACGTGGCAAGGTGGAAATTACCCGGAGTTATCTCGAACTGATCAAACACTCCCGCAAGGAGATCATCATTATGTCGGGCTATTTTTTACCCGGACAATTTGTAAGAAATGTACTTTCCAAGGCAGCGGCAAGAGGCGTTGCCATTAAAGTGATCATTGCCGGAACATCGGATGTACTTATCGCCAAAGCGGCCGAACGTTTCTGGTACAACTGGCTCCTTCGTAACAAGATCAAAATTTATGAATACCGCTCCGGTATCCTGCACGGTAAAGTTTCGGTGTACGATCAACAATGGATTACCATCGGATCTTACAATGTCAACAACATTAGCGCCTATGCCAGTGTGGAGTTGAATCTGGACATCTGGGACCGGTCATTGGGGGCTGCAACAGCCAAAGACCTGGAAGAAATTATTGCACACCAGTGCACAGAAATCACCGGCGAACACGTAATGAAGCACTACAGTCTTCTACAAAGGTTTTGGTTTTGGCTGAGCTATGAAATCTACCGTGCAGGTGTATTTCTGTTCACCTTTTATTTCAAGCAAATAAAGAAAGGTTAATCAGGATACTTTTTTCTCTTTTCTGCCGGAGAAGAGTCGTTCCAGAATTCCGTCCATGCCATGCAACAAACGGTCCAAGAGGTGATCCAAGATCCGATCGGCAATATGCTGCCATTTTCCGGAGGACTCGGCTTGGGAGGCTTCGGATTCTTTCGGCTCTTCTTTGGCGCCTGTTTTGCGAAACAGAAGGGAATTGGCAGCGAGCTGCAGAAAATTTCCTTTGAAAGAATCTGCTTTATCGCGCAACTTCCATTCCAACTCTTTTTCTTTCAACTTCAGCCGTAGCATTTCATTTTCAAGCTGCGTTTGATTCTTTATGTTTCTAAACAATTTTGACATTATGATTTATTTCATTTCAGAATTGGTTTCTCCATCCGAATCGCTAAAAGACATCCGAATAAAAGCACGGATCAAGGGCGTTACAAACAAACTTTTACGGAACAACGTAAGTAGCACCAGTACCAACAACAGCAATAACGTGGCCAGTCCAAAACCGATTACATAACTACCCATAAGTTCCGAAAACCAAAACCCGACCACAACCCCACAGAAAATGAGAATGAGTACCATTAAGAATAAAAAGAAAAACAACCATAGGAAAAATCCGATTGCCTTCGATGCAAACTGAACCCCTTGTAATTTTATGATCCCCAACTTTGTTTCGGCATACGACCGGAGCAACTGTTTCACTTCATTAAAAAAAGAACCCAAATGTTCATCCCTTGGCATAGTGTTTTTTTTAGTGATAAAACTTGATCAATGCTATGTGTTCAAATTGCCATAAAAATCCGTTATCCACAAATTCCACATCGCCCCCGTTTTGCAGTACCAGTTCAATAGCATCATCCACCACATCTATGGATTGATTGAAATTGTTTTCACGACTTGTGGGTTTGTACACAATGGTACCGCTCGAAATATGTTCGCCGGCCGCCATGAAGTCTTTTTCAACAATGAGCAAACGACCTTTTTTCTGATACACTTCATGCCATACATTCTGGATACCGCATTCCAGTTTTTTCTCATTGGCAGCTTCCTCAATCAAACGAAGCAGTTTTTCCTGTCGTGTTTTTTTCCAAATCTCCAATCCCGGCTGAATAGCGCGGATCAGTTCCGATTCGGTGGCTTCCATATAATTGCCATCAATGTAGCTATGTACTTTTTTAGCATGATGTGTTACGGAACGGAACAGCGCCAAAACCGGTTTGCTGCCAACCACAAATACAGGTAGTTCATGTGTACGCAATACCTGATCGAGCTCTTTATCCATTTGACGGATCAGTTTCTCAACCTGTATTTCCTTGTACTTTTCGGGATCCGAGAAATTGGCTACACGTTCCGGTTCATCGTGCCAATAGGCGTCCAGGAAGTTGGGTGCATCCAGTTTCAGTGGCATGAGAGAAATAGAATTGCCCAAATACAACTTGCAGGTTTCACTGCTCAATGAGAGCAGTAAATAGTTGTGCAGTTCTTTTTTACTGAATACCAAATCACGGATTTCAAAAGAATCGTTGATGATGATCTTTTGTGTGACCGGAACATCGAGATAGAGTAGTTTTTCAAAAACGGGCGATGCGTAGATAGCCACCCCTTTCCGACGTGAATCGGGCGAAAGTGAATCAATCATCCGTTGGATTTTTTGCAAGACCGGTTGTGCCAACTC
>CANGQQ010000047.1 GCA_947456025.1 Chitinophagaceae bacterium
AGGATTCAATCGTCCATATCCTACAGTCGTAAACGTTTGACAACTGAAGAAAAACGCTTCCAGGAATTGATCGTAAAGCCGTGTATGTTGTAGACCTCCAATTTGTTCAATTCCAATGCCCGTGTACAGCCCGGCAAAAATCAAATTCACTGCTACAAAGAACAATAAAATCAGAAAAATGAACATTCCTGATCTCATATGAATCAAGGTGTGGAACAAACTGATTCTTTCCAGTAATCCAATGCCTTCTATTCGAACATAGGGTTTGCCGTTTTTATCCATGAAGCGACTGCCATATTTACTTCGGTCGGTTCCAAAGCCTGTATGCAATTCTTGTTTGCTTTTTGAATTGATTTTATTGAAGAAAGCCATAGTCGTTCGATATCGTTAAGCAATTGAAACTGTTGTTCGCAGTTGTTCTATTTGATAATAACAGGATGTTTCATAAGCGCGATCTTTCCACATGTTATAAGTTTGGGGGGCGTTTAAATTCCCTTTGATAAAAAGCAATAAATCGTTCAGATTAGAATAGGAGTAGACCGCAGCAGATTGATGCTGATCTGTTTTCAACTCAATGGGCGACAGAACAGGGCGGGCAAATCGAATGGCATCAAACAATGTACCGCTCGACTTGCTGAGGCCATAAAGTTCCTCTATATTGTCGGCGATGGTTGTATGTAAGACCGATGGTACCCAAACAAAATGAGCTTTTTGCAGTTGTTCCTCATATTCATTTCCTGCTACAAATGTTGATTCGTAAAAATTGAAACCCGGATAGCTTTGTTTAACGATTCTGCACTTGTTTAATAAGTCGTTGTTCTCCAAATCGGCGAATCCGCCCAATAAACGAATCACAATGTGGATGTTGTTGGCATGCAACAGTTCAATCAGTTGAAATACATCTTCGTAGTTTCTGCGTTTGGGGTCAACAGATCCCGGAACAACAAGTTGGAGACCGTTTGTAATCGGCTCCGGTGTTTTGTATTGTTCCGGTTCAAACAGTCCGCCGGGAAACCATTGTACCGTAGTATTCATTTTGACGAGCGTCTTTAAATACGTGGCAACCGATTCGGAAATCGTCATATAATGCTTGCATTGACGTATCAATAATCTTTTTCCGATATGACGAATCAATCTTCTGGGATGAAATGTAAAATGTGATTGGAATAAATTATTGACGTCATGCAGCGTAACAATGACACCTGTTTGATCATGTATACGAAAGATCAGGTAAGCAAAAAAAAGGTGATTGCTGGAAACGGTATGCAAGAAGAGGTACAGGAAACGGTGCTTTTGGGTTTCAGACTCGATTTTAAAAAGAAATTTCCGAATCGATTGTTGTTCCGGTTTAATGATCCATTCAATTGTTGCTTGTGTATTACTGAGTTTTTGCACTAACTCCTGCTGTACATGGTTTGATACAAACAGAAACAGACGGTTCTCCGGCCGGTCTAACAGTCGAATGAGGGGGTAAACCGATTCAAAATGCTCCAGTTCATAAATTCCAATATTCATGAGTGATGCCGGATGACGATTTTCGTAAAGATAGGATATATGGCGAGAACGGGTTCGGCCGTTTTGTCGTTCAATATCATTATTTTTAGGCGTTAACTGTTCCTGTTGAATGGAATGCAATTCAAATTCTTCCAGTCTTGATTTTGATTTTGTTATTATGAAGTGATTTGAACGAAATGAGTTTATCAAAGCGCTTAACATACAATTTTATATTATCAGTTAGTCAGGTATTGTTTCCATTGATAACAATCCCTTACATTTCACGTGTATTAGATCCCGGAGGCGTTGGACAGGTAGGATTTATCGATTCGTATACCTATTTTTTCATGGCTGTTGCCGAGTTTGGGATCATTACTTATGGTGTTCGTGAAATCGCAAGAGTCCAACATGCACCGGAACAACTCCGGCAATTGGTTTCTGAATTATTATCCATTCAATTGATCGTCTCTTTGTGCACGATGCTTTTTTATGTGGCCGGAATTTGGTTCTTGTGGGAAAAGATAGGAGATAAGAGGATGGTCGTTTTTTCTGCCTTGTTTTTTTTCGCCAACTTTTTTTACAGCGAATGGTATTTCTGGGGCCGACAGCGTTTCAAGTATATTGCAATCCGTTCGATTTTAATTCGGATAACCGGGGTTGTTTTAATCTTTCTACTTGTTCGTAAGCAGACAGATGCATGGGTTTATTATGCGATCATATCGGGTACATCCATTTTTGTGCTGATCAGTAATATGATGGTCTTATTTTCAGAAATCAAAATCCGCTTTCATGATCTGCATATAAAAAAACATCTGCGTCCTTTGTTGCGTATGAACGGGATCAATCTGGCTTACAGCATTTTTCTGATGCTCGATACGCCCATGCTTCGTCTACTTTCCAATGAGGCAGAAGCAGGGTATTATTATTTTTCAATCAAATTTATCCGTCTGAGTACCATGTTGGTTACTGATCTGTTTCTGGTTTTGTTTCCGCAAACCGTACAGGTCTTGGAAAACGAATCCAAGGAGAAGGTTGTGGCGAATTATCAAACTTCATCGGAACTGATCTTTATACTATCGATGCCACTTGCCGTAGGGATTTTTATGCTCTCAGGCGATTTCACGGCGTTTTATTTGGGCGCTGCTTTTTCTCCTGTTGCCGATAACTTACAAATTCTTGCTTTGTTTCCGGTCTTGTGTTCTTTTGAGCTCTATATCAACCGACAAGTTCTACTTTCTCACAACCAGGACCGGGTTGTTTTATGGATTGTTTCTGCAGGCGCACTTGTATTTTGTCTGTCGTCGTTTTTCCTCTCATCCGCTATCGGCGCCAATGGGGCTTCTATCGCCATGATGCTGGGTGAACTTTTGATTTTAATTTTGAGCTATTATTTTGCAAAACGAAACTTCAAATCGTTTCTTCAAGTTTCATATCGTACGATCGGAGAAATTCTTATTGGTTGTTTACTCATCTGTGTGGTCGTTGTAGCCATTCGACAGATTCATCTTATACCCGTTATTAAAATCTGTTTCAGTATCGTGATGGGTGCATTGGTCTATTTTATCTGGATGATTGTTGTTGCCAAAAATAAAATCGCTCAAAAAATGATGCAGTTTGTCATCGATCAGGTCAAATTGAAATGAAGGCATACTGATCGTCCAAAAGAAAAGGCCTCTCAAATGAGAAGCCTTAATCCTATCTTTTTATTCAATCCGTTTAAAGAACAATCTTTTGTGTAAAAATGCCCGATTTATTCTGAATGTTGATCAGATATACTCCTTTGGGCAAGACACCTGTTTGCAGGGTTTCTGTTTGTCCTTGAAGAATTCGAGCAATTTGTTTTTCCTGTAAAATACGACCGTACAAGTCTGTCAAACGGATCGACGTTTTTAAGGTTGATGCATTGTTAAATTGAATTTGAATGCCGTTTGATTGACCGGCAACAACTTTTGTATTGTTCAATTCCTTGCTGATGTTTGAAACACTTGTCTGTGTGTCCCAACTCAATTGCCAGTCATCAATAGCACTCATCGTTGGATCAGCGTTCCATGTTGGAATTGCGATTACTGCGGATGGAGCCCACACACGAATCCATACAATATCAGATTTGTTGTCTAAACCTGTTCCAAAATTCACAGAAACATCTGTACTGAATCTATAGTTTGCAGTGGTGGATTTGGCACCCGTACGAACGGGAGTTGGAGAGGTTGTAACCGATGTAAATGAAGAAGGATTGGCACCAATTCCATAATCAACACCCCAGGCTGAAACACCTTCTGAAGATAAATCCAGTGACATCATGCGGAAATTCAGGCGGAAATTGGTCTTTCCGGTTGTATTGGTGATTTTAAAAACAAAAGCGGCACCCGGACTTCCGAATGAAGTAGCTTGTCGAACACTTAATGCTCGATTGGTACTGTTATCTTGCTGTGTACCTGTAGCTGTATTGGTCAAACCGGTAGCAGAAGCACAGTTATAAAACCCTCCGGTTTTCAAAGTCCATGAAGTTTTTGAATTCGTAAAACTTGCAGCAGTTCCCGGGGCATTGACACCGGATCCTGTTTGCACAAAGAAGCCGGTTGGCAAACCGCCGGCAATTCCATCAAAATTTTCACTCAATGGAGAAGTCGTAAGGGATATCTGGCCGTTTGAATGAAAAGCACAAGCCATGAAAGCAAGTAGGAAAAAAGGTTTCATTTCAATGTTTTTTGCGAAAATAGTGCATTCAGAACAATTGTTATCTTGTTTCTCATTCTACTAAAACAGTGGAAATCATCCACTTCTTGGCAGGCAACGTAGAATTAGACGATAAACTGCTCAATATCATTGAATTGAAAATTCATTCTCGCTATCTTGACACGGAATTGGTTTGAATAGAAAATAATCAGTATTTTTTCATTTGAAATAAGCGATAACCATGATACCTTTCATACGTCTGCATTCTTCTTTTCTCATTTTTTCGATTGTTTTGTTGTTCCATCCGGGAATCATGTTCGGTCAAACAATCCAACCAGATACAAAATGGTGGACGACCAACGGACAAGTACGATCCATTGAGACTCAGGGTAAAACTGTCTATATCGCTGGTGATTTCACATTTATTGGTCCCAATGAACCCTTTGGTGTGGCAATAAATACAAGTGACGGAGTTCCGGATATAAATTATTTAAATCCCAATAAAACGGTACGTGTAGCAATTCCGGATGGTTCGGGCGGATGGTATATTGGAGGCGACTTTACCGAGGTAGGTGGTGAAAGTCGGAATTACATTGCTCGATTGAATGCGAATGGCACTTTGCATCCCTGGAACCCCGGAGCCAATAACACGGTTTACACGATGGTTTTAAGCGGAAATGAACTTTATGTTGGCGGTCTGTTTACTTCCATCGGAGGACAGAACAGAAATCGAATTGCAGCATTGAATGTAACATCCGGATTGGCTACCGGTTGGAACCCCAATGCAAGCAGTATTGTTACCGCAATGGTTCGTAATGGAAATTTGTTATACGTTGGAGGCGAATTTTCTACAATTGGCGGCCAGAGCAGGAACCGGATCGCTGCCGTGGATCTGACAACCGGGCTGGCTACCAGTTGGAATCCCAATTCCAACAGCAACGTATATGCATTGGCATTGAACGGGAGTGTTTTGTATGCAGGTGGCTGGTTTAATACAATAGGAGGACAGACAAGAAATAAAATTGCAGCTCTGGATCTGGTAACAGGAGCTGCAACTTCCTGGAATCCCAATGCCGATGCAGAAGTTTTATCTCTGGCAGTAAGAGACAACGATGTTTTTGCAGGTGGCCTGTTCACAACAATTGGAGGACAATCCAGAACCAATTTTGCTAAAATTGATGCAACAACCGGTTTGGCAGCCAATTGGATTTCAAATACCAATGGTGCCGTTTTAAGTATTGCAGTAAATGAAACGACCGTTTTTGCCGGAGGTTATTTTACGACAATCGGAACGCAGGCAAGAGGTCGTATTGCCGCGATCAACCGTTCAACCGGTGCACTTGAAAATTGGAATGCAGATGCAACATCCCACGTATTAACAATAGCACTTCAAAATGACAAATTATACGCTGGCGGATGGTTTTCCAGTATCGGGGGCAAAAAAAGAAATTACATTGCTGCACTGGATCGTACTACCGGAAAGATAACCGACTGGAATCCCAATGCGGATAATTTTGTGTATTCGTTGGTTTGCAAAGGTTCTAAAATCTATGCAGGAGGGTATTTCACCCGTATTGGCGGAAGTGCACGTAATTATATTGCAGCCCTGGATTCTGCAACGGGAATTGCTACCGGTTGGAATCCCAAAGCATCCGGTGAAGTGATTACGCTTGACGTGAATGGCAATGAAGTATTTGCAGGAGGTTATTTTGATTCGATTGGTGATCTGGAACGTCAATTTTTAGCTGCTATTCATACAGAAACAGGGATCGCGTCCAATTGGAATCCACAACCCAATTCCATTGTAAAATCGATTGTCGTTAATGGTAGTGAAATCTATGTAGGCGGTTTCTTTCAAAGAATCGGATCAACCGACCGGAATTATATTGCAGCCATCGACCGTATCACAGGAGAACCAACAACATGGAACCCACAAGCCAATTCCAGAGTTTATGCAATAGCACTGCACGATCAAACCCTTTATGCAGGAGGAGAATTTACTACGATAGGAGGACAAGCCCGTAATTTTATAGCAGCGCTTGATCTTGAAACCGGTACTCCAACCAGTTGGAATCCCGATGCCAATTCAGTGATTCAAACATTTGCATTTGGAACAGATTTTATTTATACCGGTGGATATTTTCACACCATAGGAGGACAGTCCAGAAGCCATCTCGCAGCGCTCAAGACATCAAACGGCGAAGCTTCCTGTTGGAAACCCAATCCCAATGCCGAAGTACACACTGTCTTTTTAAACAACAATCAATTGTTCACCGGTGGAAATTTCACCGATCTGGATGGTAAGGATCAATTTTACTTTGCAGTATTGCCTGTTCCGGAAAAACCGGTTATCAGTAATGTGGAAGGCGGCGATTTTGAACTGTGCGAAGGCGAGACAATTGTTTTTCAGGCTACTGATGGTCTGGCCTATAAATGGTATAAAGACGGTGTTGAAATTCAAAATGAAACGTCTTCTTCCTTTACAACGGGGCAAGCAGGAGCTTACAAAGTTTTGGTTACCATAACCCTTGATTGTCCTCCACTTGAATCAGACCCAATTAATCTGGTTGTACATCCATTGCCTTCAACGCCGGTGATTACTGAAAACGGGTTGCTTGAGTTTTGTGAGGGAGGCTCCGTAGAACTTACTTCATCTGCTGTTTCGGGCAATCAATGGTATAGAAATGATGTACTCTTATCCGAAAAGACCGGACAAACCTTATTGGCTACATCGCCAGGTACCTATACCGTAAAAACAACCAACAACTTTAATTGTGTTGCTTCCAGTTCAAACAGCAAGACTCTGGTTGTACATCCTCTGCCTCAAACCCCGGTGATTACTGCCGATGGGACTCTTGAATTTTGTCAGGGTGCATCCGTACAATTATCGTCCAATGCATCTTCAGGGAATCAATGGTATCGAAATGGTACAGCAATTACAGACGAAACTTCTTCAAGTCTAACGGTTACCACATCGGGAAATTATTCCGTTAAAACGACCAATTCCTTCAACTGTACATCGCTTGTTTCTAATGTATTTTCTGTAACCGTAAACTTCATTCCAGCCAAACCGATCATTGTTCAGGACGGTCAACAGTTGCGTTCGAGTAATGCATCTGGTAATCAATGGTATTTGAATGGCGAAATGATCCCGGGCGCGACCGGTCAATTTTATACACCAACTGAAAGTGGTTTATACACGGTAAAAACAACCTTAAGTTCCTGCGAAAGTGAACTGTCGGATTCCTATAATTTTATTTTCACCTCGCTTTCGCAATTGTATCAGAACGAGTATTTGAAGATTGCACCTAATCCCATTCATCATTCATTACAAATTTCATTTAGTCTGTTGGGAGGTGATCAAAAACTGAATATCCGCATTTACAGTCACGAGGGGAAATTGATGCAGATTTACCAGCATGTAATGTCTCATCAACTGCTTTCGGTAAAGGAACTTCCTGCAGGAGTTTATTGGATTCGAATGGAAACAGCTTCCGGCAAACGAAGATTCATCCAAAAGGTTATAAAAGCAGATTAATCATTCGTCAAAGGCGCTTACTTATATTCTATTCTTTAATTTGCAGTCAAAGAAACAAAAGAGTATGACGCCGCGCCGAACAGAACGCATTGAATCCGTTTTAAGTAAACGTCAGCCCGATTTAACGGTCGTTCTTGAGAACGTATTCGATCCGCATAATATTTCAGCGGTTATGCGTACATGTGATGCTGTTGGCATACAGGAAATCTATGTTCTGAATACCAAAATACCACGTCATAAAAAATGGGGTGCCCGGAGTTCTTCAAGTGCTGCTAAATGGCTTACCATACATCAATTTGAAGATGCAGAGCAATGTTTTCGCGTTTTACGTAGCAAATACAATCGTATTTTAACTACACATTTAAGCAGCGATGCTGTTTCTCTCTACGAGATTGATTTTGCCGAACGGATCGCATTGGTATTTGGAAATGAACATGCGGGTGTTTCTGAAGAAATCAGATTACTGTCGGATGGCAATTTTATCATTCCGCAAGTTGGAATGATCCAGTCATTAAATATCTCCGTAGCCTGTGCCGTGACTGTTTACGAAGCCATGCGCCAAAAATCGGTTGCCGGACATTATCAAACGTCAAGACTGGATACGGATACCCTTTTGCAATTAAAGACGCAGTGGGGGCTGCAAGATGAAACGGAATCCGATGCTACGGATCAGCATTAAGCATGCGTTCTAATCCGATTCAATGCCTGTTGTTTTAAATATTTGATACTTACATTTAATTCAAATCCGATCAACAGGATCAGTGAGTTTAAATAAATCAACACCATGATGATCATTACGGTTCCGATAGGTCCGTACACTTTATTGTATGTAGCGAAATTGTTGATCCAGAACGAAAAAACGAATATCAACAGAATCAGGAGTGTGCAGGCCAGAATGGAACCGGGTGAGATCAGTTTCCATTTTTTTTCAACGGTAGGAGCATGTCGGTAAATGAACGCTATAGAATAAAAAAACAATCCAAAAATGACAATCCATCGCAGGATTAAAATAAACCATTTCACCAAATCATTTTGGATTGATAACAAATCCATCAACCAGTTAAACAATGCTCCTTGTGTCATCAACAAAAGCATACTTCCTACAAATAAGAGTAAAATAATGAAGGTTAGCTTGATGGCTTTCCAACGGTAAGCAAAAAAACTGGTATCTTCTTTTTCGTGTATGGATCTGTTAAAACTGTGTATAATACCAAGAACAGCATTGGATGAATAATAGATCGCTATAAAAAAACCCAGGGACAATAAACTATTTCTGGGACGACCCAGGAAATCGTTCAAAAAATCCTGTATAAGATTCCTTGTTGCAATATTGGGTGTCAGGTCTTTTACTAAAGCCATGACTTCATTGTTAAATTGTTCGGCAATGGGAAATAATGGAACCAGTGAAAATAAAAAAATACAAATAGGGGGGATGGTCATGATAAAGTTAAAGGAAATAGCCGCCGCCCTTTCATTCAGTCCGATACGCTGAACCTGATGGAAAAAAAAACGAACCACATCAAACAAAGGGACTCCTTCAAATCCGGGGAGAATGAGTTTCTTTGAAATCACAATCAGATTTCGAATTACAGGAATTCGTTGGAGTGTCTTTAACAGCATGCTTGTAAATTTATTTAAAATTTACTTAGCGAATGTTCCTTTCATTCAGCCATTTTTGATAGGCTCTGGCATTTTGCAAATGCTCCTGATCGGTTTCTGCAAATACATGAAACCCATTTCCGTTGACTTTTGCACAAAAAAACAAATAGTTTGTAGAGGGCGATTGAAGTACAGCATCAACCGTTGTAGACGACGGGGTGCAAATAGGACCTGGTGGCAATCCTTTATGTTTGTAAGTATTGTAAGGGGAAGCAGAGGTTTCCTGAATATGCTTAAACAAAATCCGCTTAAGGGTGAAATCACCAACTGCAAACTTAACAGTAGGATCAGCACCCAGAACCATTCCTTTGCGTAACCGATTGAGATAGACACTTGCAACAAGTGGTTTTTCTTCATTTTGCAGGGTCTCTTCTTCCACAATTGATGCCAAAATGTAAATCTCTTCCTGAGTCAAGTCCAAATTCGCAGCTTGTTTCAAGCGTTCCTTTGTCCAGAATCTTTTGTGTTGATCACTCATTTTTTCCAAGATATCCGAAGGGGTTGCAGACCAGTAATAACGATAGGTATCCGGGAATACCAATGTCATAATAGTATTACTGTCGGCTTGAAACGATTTGAGCGAGTCATTTGAATTTAAAAATTGAATCATCTGCAGCGAATCGCATTCCATTTTTCTTCCTACGAAAGCCGCGAAGTCCTTTTTGGTTCTGACTTTGGTTAGTATCAAATCAACTGCCTCCTGTTGATTGTTTCGGAACATCCGGACAATCGAAAACAAACTCATTCCCTTTCGAATCTTGTATTTACCTGGTTTGATACGGGGCCATACGTTCCAGTAATCCATGAACGTAAATAAGAGTTGTTCACGATTTGTAAAAGCACCGGCCCTGATCTGTTCCTTAATTTTGAGTTGATCTGTTTGGTGTGTTCGTAAATAAAAATATTGATACGGTGCTTGAAACGGAGTGGATGGTCCAAACAAGATAACTCCTAAAAAAAGCAGCAGAAGCATCAAAAGGATTGCCGCAGTAACCAGGATTTTACGTTGCATAGTCTAAACGAAAAACCCTGTCAGTTTTGACAGGGTTCAATAGTATTTTGATTCAGTTAAGGTTGAGTTGCAGGGGTAGGGAGTGTGGGTGCCGATTGCTTGGCAGGTTGTTGCGCCGGCTGACTGGTCGGAATTTGCTCGATTGAGTTTTCAGAAGAACCTGATTCTGTCTTACTGATGAAAAGTGTTGAAATCAGACATAGAATTCCAACTAAGGCCGAAAAAATCCAGGTGCCTTTCTCAAGTACATCCGTTGTTTGCTTAACACCCATGAACTGGTTGCTGAATCCGGCAATATTGCCACTAAGTCCGCCGCCTTTGGGATTTTGAACTAAAACAACAAAACCCAGTAACAAACTGGACAGAAGGATCAATATGATAAATAAAATGGTCATTTTTATGATTTTAAGGATTCAATACGCTGAGCAAAATAACTGCTTTTTTCAGGATGAAGCAAAATTAATTTCTGATAGATTTCGGTCGCTTGTCCCTTTTTGCCCTGCTGTAACAGCACATCGGCCATGGTTTCGGTTATTATTTCTGCATTTTGATTGCTGACAGACGCAATATCAATAACGATTTTTTCTTGCTGCGGATCCAGTTCTTTTTTATCCTCCACATACACTTTTTTCATGGTTCGAAGCCATTGCGTGAATGTTTTTAGCTGACGGCTCAATTCATCATTGCCTAATTTTTCTTCTTTTAGTTTGATTCCCTGTGAAGCAAAATAATCCACCGCATGGTAGGGCTCAAATATAAATGCCGGTTTGGGGGTCGTTACTTTTTCAGTTAATTGTTGCGAAACGGCTTCTGTAGATCCTGCAATGGATGCATGGACTTTAACCGATTCCAGTTCGTTGATTTCCTGTTGATCTGCAACTTCAACATTGGCCAAGGCATCGGCAGCAGCATCCTCCAGGTCCTGTTCCTGTAATGGATCTTTTGCGGAAAACGGAGTAACAGATACAGGAATGTCCAGTTGTTCCAATGGCACCTGATCTTGTCCGTGTAAAAGATCAATGGATTCCTCCGCATCAATTGTAGCTAGTGCATCTTGCAATGCATCGAGTTGATCCAGGTCTGCATTCAATGCTGCCAAGGTGGTGGAATGGGTAGTGGTCTGCAATGTGGATTCAATGTTCCATTCCGTATTGGGATACAACAGATGAAGTGACTGTTGCGGTTGGGTATAAACGGCTGCTTTAAAAAACTGTTCTTGTGCATCATTCGTCTGGAGAGCAGCTTTTTTTAAATACAAGAGTTGATGCGCAGCACCAAACCAGGGATATTCTCTGGTTAACTGTTCAATTTTTTCGATTGAGATATCGGAAAGTGCTGAAGGCTGACGAATTAATTTGTAAAACAGATCTGCATGCATATTCTTAGATGTTTACCAGTTCGAAAAAATCCGGTTAAAGATTTCATCCGTCAGATTTTGAATGATTTGATCGGTCAACTGATTTTCTGCCTGATTCAAAGATAAACCGGCATTGAAATCAAAACTACGTGACAAGTCAGTTTCAAAATTCTTTTTTTCATCCAGACGGTTTTTGAAAATCAGATGCATGCTTACATTCAGTCGGTTGATTGAAGATTGTTGTCCCGAAATACCGGAAGTGGTTACAAAATAATCGGTAATCTGTCCGCTGATATCGTAATGTGCTTCTTCATTGTTGGTTTGACTCAATCTCGTTTGATTGATGATTTTTTGTCGCAGCTTGTCGGTCAGTCGCTGACTAAGCTGAGGATTGATGATGCGCGCTCTGTTTTCGATGTATTGAACCCGTACGGTTTTAACCTCTGGCGGAATGCTCACGTCACGAAAAGAATAACAGGCACTCAAAAGCGTGCAGATCAAAAAGTACAAAGCAAATCGTTCCACCAAGCCTGTTGATTTATAGATCTTCGATATCATATTCTTTTAGTTTTCGGTAGAGTGTTCGTTCACTTATGCCTAAATCAGTTGCGGCATCTCTGCGTTTGCCTTTGTGCTTTTTGAGCGCCTTGATGATGAGCTCTTTTTCTTTATCCATGATATTCAAGCTCTCTTCCACTTCAATGTGCTCCTGAATATCGTTGTTGCTGATGAGTACAGGTTGTTGAGCGGCAGGAACAACAGGTTGATTGTATTCAAAAGATTTAGGTTCGGGAACAAGCGACTCGTTAAAAAAACCACCCGGTAAGTTCACGGCCGAACCACCATGCTGTAAGACTTCCAGAAACATTTTCTTCAGTTCTGTGACGTCTTTTTTCATGTCAAAAAACAACTTGTATAAAATTTCACGTTCATTGGAGAAATCCTGCGAACTGCCGCCATTCAAACCCGTGGGATGCGACAAAACCGGGAGGCGATTAAAACTGCGTTCGGGCAAAAATGGAGCGAGTTCTTTGGCCGTGACAACCTTGTTGGTTGATAGAACAGAAATTTGCTCTGCAATATTTTTCAATTCACGAACATTTCCCGGGAAAGGATAACTAATGAGTAAATTACGCGCATCTTCTTCCAGTTGTACCGGTGTTGTTTTATAACGTTCTGCAAAGTCAACCGAAAATTTGCGGAATAAAAGCGGTATATCTTCTTTTCGATCTCTCAATGCCGGAACCCGGATGGGGACCGTATTTAAGCGGTAGTATAGATCTTCCCTGAATTTGTTGTTTTGAGTGTATTCCAGCAGTTCTTTATTGGTTGCCGCTATAACCCGGACATCCGTTTTTTGCACTTTTGAGGAGCCTACACGTATGAATTCACCTGTTTCAAGTACCCGTAGCAAACGCGCCTGTGTGCCCAAAGGCATTTCTCCAATTTCATCCAGAAAGATGGTGCCACCGTTCACTGTTTCAAAATAACCCTTCCGGGCATCAACGGCACCTGTAAAGGAGCCTTTTTCATGACCGAATAATTCGGAGTCTATAGTTCCTTCAGGAATGGCGCCACAATTGACGGCAATAAAAGGATTGTGCTTTCTGGAGGACAAAGCATGGATGATTTGAGAAAACACTTCTTTACCAACACCGCTTTCACCGTTAATCAGAACGGTAAGATCCGTTGCAGAAACTTGCACGGCAACATTGAGTGCATGATTTAAAGCCGGAGAATTCCCAATAATTCCAAATCTGTTTTTAATACTTTGTAAATCCATTTCTATTCTTGTTTCACTGGTCTGTTAATGCATCGGTTCGGGAACAATTTTCCCAATTAATGTTGCTTTTGTGCAGTCATGTACATGAACCATTACATAATCACCAAGTTTTAGGTTGTATGTTTCTTTTGGGAAAACAATGACTTTGTTTTGGGCATTACGTCCATGCCAATCTGTATCGCTCTTTTTACTGTTTCCTTCGATCAAAACTTTAAAGCATTTACCGATATCCTGCAAATTGCTCTGTTTTGAAAGTTGATATTGAAGGTCTACAATTTCCTGTAATCTTCGTTTTTTGATGGCATCAGGAACATCATCCTGGTAGCGTTTTGCCGCAAGTGTTCCGGGGCGTTCACTATAAAAATACATATAACCATGATCGTACCTGCTGTATTTCATAATATTAAGCGTATCCTGATGCTCGTCTTCTGTTTCAGAACAAAAGCCGGTAATGACATCTGTTGTGATCCCGCAATCGGGTAATATTTCTTTGATACGATCTACTTTATGCATGTACCACTCACGTGTATAGGTTCGATTCATCAATTGTAGGATACGAGTGTTGCCGCTTTGAACCGGTAAGTGAATGTAGTTGCAAATATTTTCATGACGAGCCATTGTAAACAGCACTTCATCCGTAATGTCTTTTGGATGTGAGGTGGAGAAACGAACACGCAAATCCGGATGAATCAGGGCTACTCGCTCAAGTAATCCGGCAAATGAAACGGTTTTATTGTTTGTTTCATCAACCCAATAATAACTGTCTACATTCTGACCGAGAAGGGTAATGTCTTTAAATCCACGTTCAAATAAATCCCGCGCTTCGGCTACAATGGAATGCGCATCTCTGCTCCGTTCTCTTCCTCTGGTAAACGGTACAACACAAAAACTGCACATGTTATTGCAACCTCGCATGATCGAGATAAAGGCAGTGACACCATTACTTTGTAAACGAACGGGCGCTATATCGGCATAGGTTTCATCCCGACTTAATAACACGTTCACACCCTTTTGACCTGTTCCTGCCTCTTCAATTAATGAAGGGAGGGTTCGATAGGCATCAGGGCCAACGACGATATCAACCAATTTTTCCTCTTCCAGTAATTTAGCTTTTAAGCGTTCTGCCATGCATCCTAAAACCCCTACAAGCATGGCCGGCTTGGCTGTTTTTAGTTTTCGGAATTCAGTCAAACGTTTCCGAACCGTCTGTTCTGCTTTTTCACGAATGGAACAGGTATTAATCAGAATTAAATCAGCATCTTCCAAATTGCGTGTGGATCCAAAGCCCGAGTCTTGTAAAATACTGGCTACAATTTCACTATCACTGAAATTCATCTGACAACCGTAACTTTCGATGTAAAAATGCTTTACAAAACGGTTTTCGTCGGGAGTTTTTGTAGTAAATACTTCTCCCTGCCTGCTTTCATCGTGTGCTTTCGTATCTAATGTCAACTGCATAAAAAAAGGAATTCAAAATCGCTTGTAAAAATAAGAAACTAAGGTGAAATTTGTGACAGTTTGTCATAGAATATTGATTGTCTTACAGTCGAATAAAGGAATCTAACTAAGGCAAAAAAGTTAAACGGTTGTAATGTAGTCGGTTAGCTTTTTTAAGCCAAATGTGCTACTTTA